>CAZQTT010000026.1:0-30388 GCA_964596255.1 uncultured archaeon | reverse complement strand
CACTCAAAAAGAAAAACCTGGTTTAGCGATAGCTATCACCAAATCCAAAAAAGAGAAGAAAAAATGAGAAATAGAGAGCTAGAATGGGGCGTATAGGCTTTCTACGGCGATACAAGTCTATTATCATTCAGAATTGGTTAAACCTGTCTTCCCACTGTTTTTAGGCATATTATCGTTCAGTACAGTAGGATTTCTATTTTGATTGTGTTAAATGTTAAGATCTTATCGTTTATTTCCCTATTATTGTTATAACGCGATGTAAATTATCTGTTGCTTTGTAGGAGTTGCATCATTGCTCTATTCACCAAAAACTATAAATACAATGATTGCCTAATTAGGCATATGAAACCGTTTATTCGAAAGAAGGTAATAAATGGTAAAGAGTATTTCTATGAGATCACACCCTACTACGATCCCAATATCAAGAAGACCAGACAGAAGAGCAAGTATCTAGGAAAGAACGTAGACGGCAAACCCCAGAGAGTAAGATCAAGGGATCCCAGGACAGTGTTATCTTATGGAGAGTTTATACCCATCCTGCACATTGTGGAGGAACTCAAGCTGGAAGAGTTTCTACGCAAAATCTTATCTGAGAAAGATGCTAAAACCGCTCTCTTGCTGGCCATCAATCGTGTGGTGAGACCCTTACCCCTATACCATATCTCCAGATGGTGTGAAGGTACCATTCTCTCCGACTGGGATACAGCAATATCCTCGCAATCCCTCAGCAGGTTCCTGGATAAGCTGGGGAACAGCAACACCCACAAGTTCTCCACAGAGATGGTGAACAAGCTGGACACCTCATCCACCCTACTCTATGACATAACTTCTCTTTCATCCTACTCCAGGATGAAGTTGATGGAGTACGGGTATAACAGGGATAGGGATAAGTTGCCTCAGGTCAATCTCTCAGTGGTGGTGGATAAGGAGAAGGGGATCCCTGTTATGTATGATGTCTATCCGGGGAGCATAAGGGATGTGTCCACCCTAAAGAACACTGTAAAGAAGATTAAGGCCTTAGGGATAAATGAGTTCGTTCTGATCATGGACCGGGGTTTCTACAGCAGCACCAACATCGAAGAACTCTCCATACCTGAAGCATCGTTTATCATCGCTGCTCCCCTCACCGTCAAGGAGGTCAAGCAGCTCGTCACATCAATACATAAGGAGGTATGTGATCCTAACCTCATGCAGATGTACAACAAAGAGACCTTGTTCGTGAAGCCAGTCACCATCCAAGGATTAAACGGTTACTGCTACTACAACCCCCGGAGAGAGCAAGAAGAAAAAGAGTCATTCTACAAGGGGCTGCATGCCGTAGTGAACAAGTTAAGAGAGACCAAGCTAAGGAAGAAGAAGGCTGGAGAAGTGGTTAGGGAGATCGCAGGCAACTACTACCCCTACATCCAATGGAAGGTAGTAGACAGGAGGTTTGAAGTCAAAGTGAGGAAGAAGGCAGTTGCTCAGAGGGTTAACAGGATGGGTAAATTCGTTCTCCTCTACAAGGGAGGGTTCAGCTGGAACGAATGCCTATCCCTCTACAAGAGCAAGGACGTGGTGGAGAAAGTGTTCGACACCCTAAAAAACGATATCGAGACAGCACCCATGAACGTCAAAAAAGACAGCACACTAAAGGGCCTAATATTCATATGCTTCCTATCAACCATCATCAGAACCCGCCTAATGAAGCTAATGACCGAAACCAAACTCAACGAGAAGTATACTGTGGATGGTATGCTACTGGAGCTGGAGAAGATAAGGAGAACCGAGCTAAGCAATGGTGAGATCATTACTTCCGAGTTGACCGCAAAACAAAATGAGATACTGGATAAATTGGGGTTATGTGCCTAAAAATTGGGGAAGTTAGGGTTAAAAAATGTAGGGTAAATCAAAATACTCTATCATTTATTTACATTACTCCGGTCACTTCACTGCTGTTTAGTGCTCTGTCGTATACTCTGATATCATCAACGACTCCATCGAAGTTCTTGTAATAATAGGCTCCAAACTTTAGCCCATGGCCACTATCAATGTCTCCAATTGCTGAGAGGTCAACTGTGGTTTCCTGTGAGCCGTCAACATACAGGTAGCCAGTGCTTCCCGATCTTACGAAGGCTAGGTGGTGCCATGCTCCATCGTTTACAATTTTTGTCCCCTCTTTTACTGCTTTGTCTGAGGCATCATAAAGCCTTACAGCGAGATGGTTGTTGATCACTCCTATATGCCAGTAGGATGAAGCTGTAGTGGTTACTGGGTAATTACCTATTACCTGCCATTGATTATTGTCGTTAGTTTTAACCCAAGCAGTTATTGAGAAATTATTGGAATCAAAGTTGAGTGAAGGATCATCATTAATGTCTACGTAATCATTAGAACCCCCTAACTCTACTCCATAATTGTGCTGGCCTGTAGTCCACTTAGTTGCTGGCATCCCCTGAATGTTTCCATTGTTGTTGGTAGCCTCATCACCAGCAACATCACCTGAGTTCTCATCCAACTTCCAATAAGAAACATAATCAGTTACAGTTCCAGCGTTATCTCTCACATCAATCACTTCACCACTAGCTAAAGCTCTGTCGTATACTCTGATATCGTCAACGACTCCATCGAAGTTCTTGTAATAATAGGCTCCAAACTTTAGCCCATGGCCACTATCAATGTCTCCAATTGCTGAGAGGTCAACTGTGGTTTCCTGTGAGCCGTCAACATACAGGTAGCCAGTGCTTCCCGATCTTACGAAGGCTAGGTGGTGCCATGCTCCATCGTTTACAATTTTTGTCCCCTCTTTTACTGCTTTGTCTGAGGCATCATAAAGCCTTACAGCGAGATGGTTGTTGATCACTCCTATATGCCAGTAGGATGAAGCTGTAGTGGTTACTGGGTAATTACCTATTACCTGCCATTGATTATTGTCGTTAGTTTTAACCCAAGCAGTTATTGAGAAATTATTGGAATCAAAGTTGAGTGAAGGATCATCATTAATGTCTACGTAATCATTAGAACCCCCTAACTCTACTCCATAATTGTGCTGGCCTGTAGTCCACTTAGTTGCTGGCATCCCCTGAATGTTTCCATTGTTGTTGGTAGCCTCATCACCAGCAACATCACCTGAGTTCTCATCCAACTTCCAATAAGAAACATAATCACTTGGTACTGGCGAAGTAACACTCACACTCCAGCTCACAGTCTCAGTATCCCCATTACTATTACTCCCGTAAACACTAACCGTATAATCACCAGTACTCGAATAATGCTTACTAGCATTACTCTCAGTAGTATCCGTAGTATAGCTGTCCACACCACTCCAGTTCCAGCTATCTATACTCTCATCAGCTACAACACCAAACTCCACAGTAGAATTAACCGTAACAGAAATTGAAGTACTACCATCATCAGTAACATTATTCCAGTTACTAGTAATAGAAGGACCAGCCGTAGAAACACTCACAGTATAAGACTGACTATCCGTAGCCCCATCATCATCAGTAACAGTCAGCATTACACTATAATCCCCACTTGAAGAATAAGAATGACTGGGATTCTGCTGACTCGACGTATTCCCATCACCAAAATCCCATGACCACGATTCTACACTCCCATCCGAATCTGTGGACTCATCACTAAAGCTTACAGTCTCTCCCACCTCCGGAGAACTGGGTGACCAGCTGAAGTCGGCAGTAGGAGCACTATTCGAAGGTGAAATACCACAAGTATCTATGGCAGAACTCTCATACGGATCATAATCCACATTACTGCTCACATTATCTCCAGAGCCAGACCCGGCTCCACCAGGCCCGTCAGAAGCTCCCCACCAGTTATTAGTCGCATTCACCGTATAACTGGTGTTAGCATTATAGAATCCGTATTCAGCGTTATCATATATGTTATTATAATTGGCCTTAAACTCATCTAAAACCCCAGTGGTCCATACTCCAGCACTACCTGAGTACTTGGTGTCGTCGCTGTCGTTATTATTGTATATGCCGTTATTCACCAGGGTCACATTCTTAGAGTTCTCCACCAGCACTCCAATAGCTGCGTTATCGTGTATCTTATTGCAACTAACATAAGCATTGGTAGCATTATACAGGAACATTGCCCCGTTCTTACTACCGCAATTGTACACCTCATTGTACTCCACAATAACATCAGAAGCGTAAATGGTTATACCGTCCTCAACAGCATCATAAACAGTATTATCCCTAACAACACCACCAGTGTTCCACTCACCGGTACCTGAGTCCCCTACCTTGACCCCATCGTTATTGTAAACGTTATAAACTAAATTACCGATAACATCAATATCCGTAGAACTATAACTATAGATGCCTGCGTTCTCCGAATATGAACCGTTTATCTCATTATACCTGATCGAACCATTAAAAGAACCGTCAGCAATATTTAACCCGTCCTGGGAGGAATTGTACACGTAATTGTATTCCAGAACGCAATCAGTACACTGCTTGAGCTGCGCCCCCTCGTCTCCACTGTCATGGATATAGTTGTACTTCACCACAGTTCCAGAATACGCATCGCTCTGCTTGATGAGGTCCCCAGTTCCACCAGTAACTTCAAAACCATTTACCACCACGTCACTGGCATTAACGTAGATCACACTACTGACCAATCCTTGTCCATCAAGAACAGATTCAGAACCGGTCCTGCCTCCTTGACTGTGCCTGGGGTCTACATTGGCTTGAGCTCCCTCCAGAGTCATGGTCTTATTAATAGTAACCTCACCGTAAGTTCCATCCGCGACATGAACCACATAACTAGCAGATACATTCTCTACACCATTTTGAACCGTAGCAAAAGCGTTCTCTCCGAAGTATTTGTCTGTCTCCACCTCATCACCGTAGGTTGAACCGCTCCAGTCGTCGTCCACCCAGACATCTCCGTCCAGCCACTGAAGATAAATATCATCAACACTATTAGATTCTAGAGCATCTTTCTTACCTTTAACTGGATTAGTAAACCCATTGAACGTGGCTGGCTCGTCCACGATCTTTACCGCTGCCTCAACATCATTACCCCCCAGATCATAACTGTTGACCGTATTACCAGTCAAATAGATATTTCCGCTGCCAACAAACCATATTCCCTCATCGTAGGCATGGGAAATGGTGTTGTCCTGAATGGTGACCGTATCCCCAGAGTTCATGCTGACTCCGATACCGCCTATACCTCCAGAGCAATTTTCACTTCGGTCGATGGTATTCCCTTCTATCAGTAGGTCATCTCCTCCAGCCATAATAGATGGATGACCAGTACTAACATTAGCTATAATGGTGTTACCACTGATGGTTACCCCATCAGTAGTTCCTGCTATTTCAAACGGGGCACCTTCCTCGGTAAATAGGTCCATATTCTTCACAGTGACATAACTACCGCTGACATTGATGACGGGGTCTCCACCGTGTTCTACATAATAATCTCTCATCTTGAATCCATCGACAGTAGCGTTATCAGCGGTTATGGATATGGTCCCGTTAACAGAACTATCCCCTTTAATGACAGCTCCCAGGGGGTTTTCGGAGACCAGGGTCACGTTCTTGTCCACTTTGATGTACTCGTAATAGGTTCCGTCTCTAACCACAATTGTTGCTCCCTCAGTAACGTTGTCGATAGCCCACTGGATCTTAGCATAATCGTCGGGGACATAAGTAGCTGCTGACTGATAGGCAGCGTAAGCATCTATCCTCCCATAACCAAAGTCGTTATCAAAACCTTCAGCACCCAGATCCACAGAAGTATTTCTCAAGATATCCCTGACCTCAGACGGGGTTAATCCGCTATTCGTCTCCAGGATCAGAGAAGCTGTACCTGATGCATGGGGTGTAGCCATGGAAGTACCAGACATGATCTCAAAACCACCATCGTTGTAAGTGGATGTTATGTTACTCCCGGGGGCAACTACATCCAGCTCAGAGCCTCCATTGGAATAATATGCGTGGTTATCGTCCTTATCCACTGCTCCCACGGCTATTACATTGCTGGCACAAGCAGGTAGCTCAATAGAATTCGAATAACCATCATTTCCTGAAGCGGCCAGAACAGTAACCCCCTGCTCTGAGGCATTATTAGCTGCCTCGGAAACAGGGTCACCATCACAAGTGCTGGAATAAGATCCTGAACCAAAGCTCATGGAGATGACGTCAGCATTATTATTCACACACCAGTCTATACCGGCAATAACATCCGAACTGGATCCACTACCTCCAGAATCCAGAACCTTCCCATCCATTAAAGAGGCTCCGTAGGCAACTCCTCTATAGGTACTGTCTGTAGAGGCAACAATACCAGCTACATGCGTTCCATGACCGTTGTTGTCGTTCGCATCGGAATCACCGTTAACAAAGTCATATTCAGCCACTGGAGAATTAATGTCTGAATGGGATTGATCTATGCCGGTGTCAAGAACACAAACACTAACCCCAGAGCCGTCAACACCAGCGCTATGAGTCTGGCTAGCGTTAATTTGAGGTACACTATCATCCAAAGAAGCATCAAATTGTTTATCTTCATATACTGCTTTTACATTAGTTTTGCTCTCGATCTGGGCGATGGCGTTCTCATTCATCCTAGCAGCTACACCGGGAATGATGTCGTACCTGTGCATTACTGTGGCATTATAAACATCACTTAGATTACGTACTTGTTGGTCTGTAACCGGATTGTCATAAACAATAATTACTCTTTTATCTGCAGCAGAAGCAGAAGAAGGAATGAACAACGCGACAATCAAAAGAGAGACAACCAGAATCTTAAGAATGAAATTACGTCTACTACGTTCTGTACATGAGTACTCCAAATGGTATGAGTTACCAAACATTTCCTACACCTCTCCAACCGGCATGAACATCAGTTTCAGCAGCCTCTAAGGCAGCCTTTAAACTTCTTTTTCCTTCCTTATAAAGCTTGCTATCTGAATAAAAATAGCTGCTGGAATTTATCTTATCATCATAATTAAATTCAGTTGATAACATTTTAACCACCACAACACCTCAAATTTGATTTGGAATCCAAGTAATCATACAGAGTAATATAGTCAGGGAAAAATGTTATTCCAGATTTGCAATCCACATTTCCTGCCCACTGACTACAGATACTCTTGTCTGAAAAAATATAGTTGAGCAAGAGAGTTGCATCCGCTAGGTTTACCTCCCCATCACAATTTACGTCCCCGCACTTCTCAGCAGATGTTACAGTGTATACGCATTCTCCGTTGCTACACTCATAATCCCTGTACTCTCTACTGTTGTTATGGTAATACCATCCCTGTAGAGAACTGCAATTCTCCACCAGCACGTCAGAACCCTGTCTACAGGCTCCTGAGCTGCAGTACCACTCCTCCCTGTACAACAGATCCTTAGAGCAATAACTGGTTTCGAAGTCATTACAGTTCTTGACCACAGAAGAGGTAGTTGTTCCCTCCAGAACGTACTCCGTTAAATTATCTTTAGAGCAAGTATCACAGTATTCCTCATAATTGCATGCTCCCTCACTGCAACCCACAGAGTCATTAACACAACCGGCTAAGGTAAAGTTCAGCCCACCATCTGTTTCAGAGTCCACACACTCCTCTATAATGGACCCCCACTCAAACTCACAAGCGCTATTGACAGCATAATAGTCCAGATAACTTCTGACCTGAGAACCGTTACAGACAGCACCGCAAACATCAGAGTCATCACAGTCCTGAGAACCGACCTCAGTATAAGCGCATTCACTACCATTGAGGAGAACGTAATAATCCCTCTCTACCGAGATGGGGTCATCACCACACCCCGCATTGTTTCCTCCACCATACCAGCCATCAAGGTGGTTGCAGTCCACCACAGCACAATTCTCCGTGGTATAACCACATGTGCCATTCGAAGTCACATAGTAGTCCCTGTACTGAGAGGGAGGATCAGGATCAACCTCAAAGTCGCCCCCACCATACCATCCGTCAAGGTAGTCGCAGTCCTTCTCGGTGTAACTATATTCACACCTCCCCTCAGAACAATAGTAGTCTCTGTACTGGGCGGTGGGGTCATCAGTGCTCAAACACCCCTCCACATCCCCATAGTTGTACCATCCATCTGGTCCGCACTCCTGTGACTCTGTAACAGTATAATTACAAGACCCTTCAGAAATGTAATAATCCCTGTACTCACTCCTGTTTCCAGAGCAGTACCAGCCGTCGAATTCATCACACGAATACTTCAGATCTATTCTTTTGATTACCCCTGATTTCCAGTTATAAGAATCAACCAACACCTCTAACCCATCCACCTGAACTATGAGGTCAAAGGAGCTGCAATAAGGTACCATTAGCCTGTTGTACGCTGGCTGCCCATACCACCCCTCATCAACTTCCTTAATATAATCTCCACTGCCAGTGCTGGCTATCACTACCGTACCGGGAGGAGCCAGCTGATCAGTATCGTTGTTGATTACTTTCCCGTAGAGGAGCATGGGGAACATGGGCGGTCCTGACCTAATAACAGTCACCTGCTTGCTGATAGAAGATTTCAGCCCATCATCATCCTCCACAGTTAGAGTCACTGTATAGGTGCCTGGCGAGGGATAGCAGTGCTCTACACTTGCACCACTAACCTTTTCTCCTTCAAAATCCCATTCATAGCTCACTAGGGAGCCATCAGGATCATAGCTTGTTGATACGAACTCGATGTCCTGGTTCACTTCCGGATGAGGGGGGTGGAAGGTGAAGTTGGCCACAGGAGGCATGGACTGCACCTTGGTATACATCCCCATGAGATCTACTAGAGGGCGGTAATCCCTTTCCGTGTTTGTATGGTAGGGAGTATCCCCTATTCCATCCCCATCCTGATCTCCACCGGAGTAATCACTCCAGTAGTTCCCCACATAATCTGAGAGCTCAACTGAATTGTAAGCATAGTCCAGCACATCAGTGGAGTTCCAGTAATTCGTTGAATAGTGAGAGAATACATTCCTGTTATTCACAAAATTGTTGAAATAAATCACATTGTCATGGGAATAGGAGCACCACACCCCATAGTTATTGTCAACATTATTGTTGTTAACCATCATATTATGGTCAGAAAAATAGAAATTGATTCCATAGTCATTACGGCTAATATCGTTATATGACAGGTGGTTGTTATCAGAGTGGGATAACCGAATACCGTTATCGTTATGTTCTACTAAATTTGTGGAGAGGTTGTTATTATTGGAATGGGATAACCACACTCCGTAAAAATCGTTGTGGTCCACCCAATTGTGGTATAAGGTATTATTATCACTAGAGGAAAGCCACATACCGAAATAATTATCACTAACATTATTCTTAACTATACAGTTGTGGTGAGAGGTCACCCTGATACCTGCTTTAGAGAATCCCGAGTTGATCACCCTAAAACCTTCGATCCGGCTGCCATCAGCAGTTAAAGAGAACACATCTCCAGATCCACCGGCATCCACCACGGGGTTTCCGCTGCCAGAGTCCACACCCTTAAGAAAAAGCTGTTTATCCACTTCAACCCTCTCGTGGTAAGTGCCGCTCTTTACCATGATGGTTGCTCCCTGACTAACATTATCTACAGCCCACTGGATCTTATCATAGTCATCGGGAACGTAAGCTGAAGCATATCCATATCCGTAACCATACCATTGAACAGAGGCCGGAGGGGTTGAATCCATACCCCACGTATCCCTGGTATCAACTGGTTTAATACTGAATATAATAAATAAAATAATTAATATTTTAAGAAAGATCTCCAACTCCTTCTTGCCCATAAATAGTTTAAATTTAACTGGTATATTTATTGCTATGAAGGACTGTTAATAATTTCAGCTTCTTAAACCAACTTCTGAACTATTTTCATTCATTCACATACGAAAGTTCCTTAACCACTTCAACGATATGCTGCTTGGTTGCTAATTTATCCACCTGTTAAAATTTATACTTCTATCAAAGCCGCAACTCTTTTTTGAGTAGGCTTCTCTTTCAACCGTCCCACTCTTTTTTCTACTTCACTTCACTATTGATATTTTACTATTGTTATTTTTTTACAGGTAAAATCAAAAGTTTTATTATGTCTGAGAACTTATCCTGTATAATGAGAAGGCTGACCGCATTCGTTCATGGTGATGTGCAGAAAGTGGGGTATCGATCCAGAGTAGTAACCATAGCCAAAGCCTTTGGATTGAAAGGATGCATCCAGAACATACCGGACGGTAGAGTCAAAATCACTGCCGAAGGAGATAAAGAAAATCTGGAGAAATTTGTCAAAGCAATAAAGATAGAGAACGCTCTCATCAAAGTAGATAAAATTGACTACGATTACGCCAACCCAACTGGAGAATTCGAGGACTTTTATAAACTCGTGGAGCAAGGTGAAACTGACGAAAGACTTGATACAGCCGCAGAATACCTAAAAGAGCTGGTGGATATAACCAGAAACGGGTTCACCGATCTCAAAGAAGTCATAATCGGTGAATCACAAAAAACCAGAGACGAGCTTGGTGGGATCATTAAGGACGAATCACAGAAGACAAGGGATACAGTAAAAGACGAATCACAAAAAACCAGAGACGAGCTTGGTGGGATCATTAAGGACGAATCACAGAAGACAAGGGAAACAGTAAAAGACGAATCACAAAAAACCAGAGAAACAGTAAAAGACGAATCACAAAAAACCAGGGAGGAGATGAGATCGGTGTTCGGCACACATTTCTCTAAGATAGAAGATGATATTGATCAGATTAAGGACGGAATCGGGAGGTCTTAAGCTGATATCTTTCTTTCACTTTTTGCTTTTGGCAAGTCGTTTTTACCGGGTGGGAAAATGAGTTTCGCCACTCATTTGGTAAAGGTCAAAGGTGATTTCACTTCAGAATGGACGGAAGAGAGACTAAAGGAATATGTAGGTAGAAAGATTAGATATGAAGTAGACCATTATTACAGTGCTCAAATAGAGCTTCTGAGGATAAGAGACAGTACTATTAAGGGTGTATTCGTTTCTGCTTTAATGGAGACTGCATATCTCACAGAGATGGTCGATAAATGGCTTCGAGGACATATTAATGATAAAGGAGTCAAGGTGAAGAGTTCTGAAATCAAAGAGATATTGACTACTGAGACTCTTCTGGATGATGATAAACCCAAATACGTGATCCACCTATAATTTCTTTTGTTTTGATTGATTTTAAACGTTTTTTGATAGAGTTGAGTTATTTGAATCAGGGACTCATCGGTAGGTACTCATCGTTTAACAGCCACTTCCATAGAGGGACGAAATTAATGATATTCTCTCTGTATTGTACTTCATCTTCATATTCCCAAGTTATACACTGGAGATTCTTACAGTTTAATGCTTTGGCAGCTTTGTTTAAAGCTTTCAGTTCCCTCTCTCTGATCTCATCCCAGGAGGAAGCATATGTTACCTGAATTAGTTGTTCTATGTTTTTACCTTCTTTCAGGACAAAATCTACCTCCTTATTCTGGTTGTCTTTCCAGTAGTATATTTCCAGAGAGCTTTTTTCTCGCATTAGCTCCACCAGCACAATGTTCTCCATTATTTTTCCTTTGTTTTCAGAGAACCTGAAACCAATTGCATTACTTAGTCCCACATCAATGGAATAGACCTTTCTAGGTGAGTTTTCCTGCTCCTTAATTTTGAAAGAGAACCTCTTTATTAAGAAGATCAGGTATAATGACTGTAGATACGTGGAAAAAGTCTTTATAGTGTCTACGGATAAATCTATTGATTTTTTAGCGGCATTAAAGGTAATGGGTGAAGAAGTGTTGGTCAAATAGAATCTTGCCAGGTTAAGTAGCTGGTCGACCTTCAGGATCTTGTATCTCTGGACAATGTCTTTGGTTATTATGTCCTCAAAATATGCAAGTAGTATTTCTTTTTTACTTTTGCTCAGAGCAACCTCTGGAAACCCACCAAATTCTATGTACTCGTCCAGGGCTCCTTTTATCTCCAATTTTTTATGGATAATATCCAGCCTTTCCTTGGCTTCTATGCCCTTGAACTTTAAAAATTCTTTAAAGCTGAGAGGGAAGACTTCAGTATCCAAGTGTCTCCCGGTGAGTAAAGTGGAAAGCTCATTTTTTATTAAATGAGATGTCGAACCAGTAACAATTATCTTTGCTCTTCCGAGTTCGTGTACTGTTCTAACCCACTTTTCCCAGTTCTCAACTCTGTGAACCTCATCCAAGAAAATGTAAGGAGTACCTTCAGGATTCAAATTTTTAAGATATGTTTGAAAAATCTCCTCCAGATCTGAATCATCCAGACTGCCAAATCTCCCGTCTTCGAAATTGACCATCAGGATATTTTTGGAGGGGATAGCCAATTCTTTTGCCATTTGCCTGGTCAGGAAGGATTTGCCTGCTCTTCTTATCCCAGTTATTGTCACGACCATATTGGAGTGAAGAAACTCTAATGCTCTTTTTTAAGTAGGCTTCTCTTTTGATTCCGCTCTCAATGTCTTTTCTCCATAAATTCCAGTCATTAATTATTTCCAGTATATTATCTTCGCGCATTATGTAGAATCGATTCGATAAATTATTAGTTTTTGTCAAATTCCTTCGATAAACTTTAAATCCTCTCCCCTCACTGGTCTGCTCTTTTGAAAGTACGATGTTTTTCGCTACAACTCTCTTATGATAGGTACTCTTTTAGTTGCTCCCGGCCTTACATTTTCAAAGCTCACTGGTCCTTATTGAATTTTTCATTCATTTACTATTACTATACAATTTTCCCTATTTTCGAAAAACTCCAATTAAATAATCACATTAGGGTTAGTAGGGTTAGCCTCATTCTTTTACCACCTGCTTAAAGAAGAAAAGTTTTAAAATGAATGACTATTTGAACCACAACAGTAATACTAATAACAAAACGATGGGAGATCTACAGGGGTACGACATGAGAGAGAAAATAGTCTTAGTTTTGGTTTTAATTGTAATTTCTGTACATGCCGCAGGAGCACAAGAAGTAATTAGAGGCTTACCATCTAAAGTTGATTCTACAGAGACCATAAGTATAGTGCTGACCTCAAATGTAGATTCTATAGGGGTGAAAGTAGTTGAGAATTATCCCCCGGAATTCCAATTCCTCAATTGGAGCTACCACGGAGCCGACAACGTAGAGTTCTCCAAGAACGATGGCCAGCTAAATTTTACAGTCACCGATATAAATTCCGACGGGTTTAATATAACCTACCAACTTACAACCCCTGAAGAAGGAAGTTACTCCTTTAGAGGGGTTTATCAGGCCGTAGAAAAACCAGTAGAGAAAATAACTGGAGATAATAACCTAGAAGTTATTCAATCAGAATCTACATCAACTCCTCCAACCGAAACCCCAACTCAAACCCTAACCCCAACCCAGACCAAGACTTCTGCTCCTACAACCCTCAGCCCTACAGAACCACCTGAAGAGAAAGAGAAAATAACCCTCAGACCGCATGAAACAAATACTGAAAGTCAAACGCCGGCCACACCAACCCTCACAGCCAAGAAGTCTACCCCCGGTTTTGAGATTGTTTTTTCCCTTACAGGTTTGATGGCGACTTCTTACTGGATAAAGAACAAGAACAAGAACAAGAATAAAAAATAAGTGAAATTACTTATCTCCTTCCCTTTCTGATAAGGTATGCCACAGTCAACAGCCCGCCAATGGCCACTATTACCTCAAAGCCAGATCCTTCAGTTCCGGTTTCACTCTCAGTTCCAGTTTCAGGTTGATTACCACTAGAATTGGCTGTGGCTGGTGTTCCGTCACTGGTTTCAGTTTCAGGGGGATTAGGGGTTGTTCCCTGTTTATGCGCATATTGAGAGCCGGACCACACTTTCTTGACCGAGGTAGTGGTCTTGGTAGGAGTAGGGGTAGGCACAGAAGTGGAGGGTGTTTCAGTTGTAGAGGAGGTTAGTATAAAACCACCTCCTCCCCCTCCTCCCCCACTACTACTATATCCTCCTGACTCTTTGGGGGATACTTCAATGTGTTTAGTTGCTGAGATCATATCACCGGATTTATCTATTACAGTTAAGTTTACATTGTACGTTCCCTCAGAGGAGTAGTGGTGAGTTACGTTCCGTGATGATGAACTACCTCCATCTCCGAAACTCCATAGCCAGGCAATTATCTGCCCATGGGGGTCATGACTTTCATCTTTAAAGTTTACAGTATCCCCTGCTTCAGGTGAGGAAGGTGAGTAGGAGAAATCAGGAGAGGGTTTTTGGCTTTCTTCACTTACGTTGTAGTAAGTTTCTACCCAATGAGCAATATTTTCCATTACCTCTTGTCTTTCTTCCGAATCTGATAGCTTGAAGTATTTCTGTGCCTCGGATGTGATTTTGTCAATGATATGTTGTTTAGTGGGCTTATCCTCTCCATCGTGGGGATCAGTTCCCAGCTCTTTTTCTTCTTGATCTGTCCATCCATCATTGTCAGTATCCTTGCCCATATTTGATGTAGTGTAAACTCTCAATGAAGTGTTATTGCTCCCAGATAGCCCTATTGAGAGAACAGCGTCTATTGTAACTGTATAGTTGCCTGCATCGGATGGTGTCCAGGTGAATTGGACAGTTTCAGTTTTATTATCCTCTAATCCCTCAATTGTCTTTGTGTCCTCATAATCGTCTATTGTCAATTTGACATCGATATTTTTGGCTGTACCCTGATTGTTCACTATCAGCGAAGTTATGTTAACTGTGTGGTTTACGTAAACATAACCCGATTCGTTTGCAGAAACTAAGACCTGTTTAACCTCAAGTTGAGGTAGAGGTAATACCTTTATTTCACCAGCAACTGTATGTGAGTTGCCTGTCAGATCGTAAGCAGTAATGTGGTAGCTGTAGCTAGTTGAATTGGGAGGCATCCAATTGTAGCTCCATTGCAAAGATTCACCCTTTACCATGGAGTATGAGTGGCCATTTATGGTGAGAGTGGCGTTGGCCAATGGCTCGTCTGAGTTGATTGTCAAAGAGGGTTTTGAGTTAGCATAAGCAGTAGAAGGCGCTTCTAAATCTATTGAGGGGGGAGTGTCTATGAGGACAGTTCTAACTCCCGTGGTATTGGAGTGGCCAGCAGTATCATTTGCCTCCACATAATAGGAGTACTCCCCCTCTGACAGCTCCATATCGATTTGAGTAAAATTACCCCCATAACTCAAATCGCGGTATTTCTCCCCATTTAAGTAGAGGGTGAGTGTGAGGGGATTCGGTTCAGAATGAGAAATGTTTAGAGTGAAGGTTGCGGTGTTCAATTCAGAGTTGTTTGCTGGTGTGGATTTCCAGGATAACACCGGGGGTGTTGTGTCCACAGTAAACTCAATTTCTTTCTTTACAGTCTCATCTGATTCAGATACAGCATAGATCTCCAGACAATGAACTCCCTGACCCACATTAATGGTGGTGTTGGGGGTGAAAGTAGTATTTTCACCATTGTTTAACCTGTAGAGCCACTTATCAATTTGTGTGGAGGCGCTTACTTTCAGGGGTATATCCTTGTCCTTATAAACTGTCTCCTGGGGACTGTGGATAAACACTTGAGTTTGGGGAGGTTTTTTCGTTGTTGCTGTGTCATTAACCCCGTTTGGATTGATATTTCCCCCGGTATCTACCGTTTTGATGGAGATGGAATGAGTTTCTCCCGGTCCAAAGCTAAGGTTACAATACTGGTTCGAGGTATTGGTGTAGAACTCACCATCCACATAGATCATCACATGGCTAAAGTCAGAAACAGGATTTTCCCATTCCCATGTCCAGTTGATCCAATTAACGCCTGTCTCATTGTCAACATTGGTAACTGAAGGGGGTAAGGGTAAGGTAGTGTCATTGGTGTCATTTGTGTGGTTTGTGGTGTCTTCACCGGTCACTTCCCATATCCAGTGGTGGGTGACGGAGCCGTTGACATTTTCAGCAACTGCTGTGACGTTCCATGTTCCTTCGACTGCGCTCTGGTTGGTATAAGCGGGTTGTTTAACTCCTTGATCATGTTGGACTTTGCTATCGTTTATAAGCCAGGTTACATCTACGCTCTGGTCGTATTTAACTTCAAATTGCCTGCTGGCTCCCTCATAGTCTTTTACTGGGGATTGGGGAGTGTGAGATTCGATTTGAGGTGGAGAGTATGAATCGGTTATTGCGGTGTGATTGATCCAATTTCCTAGAGGAGTCCCATACCTAATTTTTTGCAAGCTTAGAGTGTATTCGGTACCGGGTTGGAGTCTTGTGGCGTTGTAGAACTGTACTTTATCGTCAATAATCATTGATTGGCCGTTAAGGTATGCTTTAAAGTAGTCAAAAGAGTCTACAGGCTTTTCCCAGGTCCAGTTAATATAAGTGTAGCCAGAGTTGTGCACCGAAACATCCAGCACCGCATCCTCTACAGTGATCTTAACCGTTATCTCGTCTGCTCCCCCATGGTAATCCCACACTCTAAAATCAACATGATAGACGCCATCATCTCCTGACTGGGTAGTCCAGTTACCCCTACCTGTAGAAGAGTCAAAGTCAGAGAATCCACGACCAGCAGGTGCATATTTTCTACTGCAGTAATAAGTTAGAGAGTCGCCGTCGACATCACTTGCGTCTGCGTCAACGAATATGGTTTCTCCCTCTTCAACCGTTATGTTGTCCATAGGAGACATTACTGGAGGATTGTTGGGTATTGTGGCAGTCTGGTTAATCCAAGTCCGGTTGATGTTGCCAGTACTGTCCACAGTACGAGTGGAAATGGTATAGGTTCCATGTGGGTCACAACTCATGTTAAAGTGCTCTTCTGTAGTGGTTGTGTGGAAATCGCCATTAACGTAAACCATAGTTTGTTTGAAATCCGGGTGTGAGGGATTCTCCCAGCTCCAGTTAACCCAGAAATTCCCCATTTTGTGGTGCAGATTGGTAATAGAGGGGATTGCCCTTATCTGGACATAGCCATCATCCACATCGACGGGGATAGGGTTGTTGTCAAAATCACTGAATTCTTCTAAGGTCAAGTCCAACTGGCTCCTCTCTCCCCAGTTTTCGCTGACTTGCATGGTCAAATTGGCTAAAACAAAATCTCCGTCACGCCTTTCTGTGGTCCAAAAAAGTATTCTGATTGTTCCGTTTGGCTTATCTAGGTTGGAGTTGAAAATGCCAGAGATATTTCCTTTTTCAAAGGTGGTTAAATTGACTACTGAGGTGTCGTAACCCAACTCCACAGTGATAATTCCGAAATCTTCTACATTTTCTACCAATATCTGTGTGTTTGTTTTGGCTCCAGGCTCTACTTCAATGCGGCCAGCGGAGACTGTAGCTTCATCCTGGGCATTAACCTGAGAAATCGAGACCAAAATAAATGATATAGCTATTATAGCCAGTATAATCTTCTTATGTCCTTCACCAATCTCTGGACCTGTTTTTGGTTTCAATAGTCGAATCAAGCACCACACCTCTCCAACCTTATTTGTTAGTTTTACCTCTTCAACTCCAAACTGAGCTTAATCGAGTAGCTGACTACCGAGTTTTGTCACCAATTATCTTAAGATTTTAAGATTATTATATTCATGATTGTAATTTGCCAGGTACAACTAATATGGTGTTAAATCTGATCTGATCCAATCTAATCTGATTTCAAATACCTTGATTTCCCCTAAATTAACCTGACACGTTGTCTGAAGGAAAAATTAGATGCTGAAGTATATAGATACAAGTTGAGTTATCTGCTGGGCTATAGTGCTCTTCTGGCTCTGAGCTGCTTCGAAGTAGTTGTTGACCTGGGTGATTACACTATTCAGAACGGATTGCTTTAATTCATCGTTTGATTGCCAGCTATAGGGATCGCTTCCCACCAGATTTTCTTCTTCATCGGTTAATGCATCTCCATCTGAGTTATCTGGGCTGGTACCACTTGAAGTTATTTGTATTGATCCGTTATCTGTTGCTGCTGGAATTGAAGTACCATCCGAGTGAGCGAATTCTTCTACCACAAGGTCTAGCTGGCTTGCTGCTCCCGGAGTTCCAATTACTTCTATCTCCAGGTTGGCGTAAACAAGGGTTCCATTAGGGCCTGGAATCTCAGAAGTATAAGCAGCTATAGTAACAACTCCCTTTGAGTTGTCTATGTTTGGTATCAGGGCAGAATTAGATATATTCCCTTCTGAGACGCTGGTTACACTTACGACAGAGTTATCGTAATGCAGTTCTATAGTGGCTGTCCCATAGTCTTCTACTCCTTCTATCAGTATCTTGGTGTTCACTGTAGATCCGGATTCCGCCTGCAGGTCTTCAATGGATACTGTAGTTTCAGTAGCCACAGCCGGCTGCGCCAACAGCAATAGGGTTATTATCAATGTCGGTATAGTTGTCAGCAATATTCCTTCAATTCTTGTTTTCATTTTAACCACTTCTCCTTAAAATAAAAAAATAAAATGTTTTAGGGATTATAGTTCTCCATTAACGATGTCTTGTGCAATCAGCATGGCATCTACGTTGGTGACACTACCGTCTCCACTGTAATCACTGAACTCAAATCCTGGAAGATCTTCTCGATTGCCTACTACGTATTGGGAGATAAACATTGCATCGCCACCATTGACCACGCCGTCGTTAGTAGCATCTCCTCTCAGTCCGGATTCAAAGGTTCCATTGTCAACTTCAACCAGTGAGGGTGGTACTGTTTTGCCTGCATCGTCTACAAATTTTTCTACTGAGAGTCCAAGAGCGGTTGATCCGGGGGTGCCGGTAGCTTCTAGTGTCACGTTTGCGAACTTATGATCTCCAGTTACGTCTGATGTATCTACAGTTATAACTGTCACTCCCGGACCATTATAGATATTAGAGGACACGCTACCAATATCTCCCTCGACAACATTACTTACTGTTACCACAGAGCTATCATAATGAAGTTTTATGGTAGCTTTTCCGAGTTCCACATCTGGTGTGCTGAGGTCGATAGAGACAGTTTTACTGGTGTCATCCGGTATTTTGACATCTCCTATGGAAAATGCTGATGGTTCTCCTTTGAAGGTAAAGCTACCGTCTTTGGCTGCTGCGGGCAATGAATTTGCTTCTGTATCTCCTATGGACATTACTGTCAGATCCAGTGGGCTACTTGCGGGTTGTGAGCTAGCGGATTTTATTGTCAAGTTGGCGAAAACAAATGTATCTTCTGATGGATTACCTGAGGCGGATAGTGTAACTGTTCCTTCTCCAATTTCGAAATTGGGCATTCCGATGTCTCCTGCAGAGACGTCTTCAACAGTAATGTTCTGATTGTAGGATAGTTCTATGTCTGCGAAGCCAAAGTCTGGCATATTCTTTATCCTAATGGGTACAGTCTTGGTCCCACCTAGCTCATCTACGGTGTAATCGCCTATGTATGCTCCTTTGTTTTTACTTAACGCATTTGTTTCAGTTACTGTTTTGGAATTCCCTGCTTTATCGGTTACCGATACTGTTACATTGTATGATGCGGTTTCCAATTCAGATGCATTGAACATAAAGTCCCCATCATCTAGTGGATAATCGCCTGAATCGCTGGTAACAGAGTTACCATCTTTATACACATCTATAGTGTAGCTCTTCGGGTTATTTTCTGTACAGCTAAAGTTAACCCAGAAGTTTCCTTCTGCAACCACTGGATCTTCTGCAGTCGGTGTAGAAAGCTCTATTACGGGTTCTGTCTTGTCTATTCCTACATTAGTTACATTTGCGGTGTTGGAATTAGTTGCATTATCTGTAGCTTGGACTTTAATAGTGTAATTTCCTTCTTCTAAGTCTGAGAGAGCTGAAGCGTTTATGTAGTTATTCTGAAGTTCCATTGAGTTCCATCCCCATCCAGAACCCCAAATTGCGTATTCAACGTTAGCTACTCCACTGAAATCCTCTACATTGGCTTTTACTTCGTCGATGCTGCTGTACCATCCAGTGCTGGGTGATAGGATGTCTATTTGTGGTCCACTTGTATCTACTTTTATTTCAACAGACATGGAGTTGTTCCAGTTGCCAGCATTATCAGATGCGTTTACGTAAACATCATAGTTACCGCTTGTCCAGTTCGACACATCAATTGTTGCTTGATAAGGCCAATTCCAGTCTTTATATCCTGTTGCGCCTGAAGCAATTTGTCCTGTTTCATTAAACACAGTATAGTTCACCTGTGCTACTCCACTACTTGTTCCGTCATTGTCAAATACTTTAGCTTTGAGGGTATAGCTATCCGTATAATATCCCTCTGAATCCTCAATAGTTACCTCTGGTTCCTCTTTATCCAGCATTATCGACTTTCCATCAGTAGTAGAGCTTCCTGCCTTGTCAGTTGCATTTATTCCTATCCAGTATTTACCGTTAGAAAGGTTGGTAACATCAAAGCTATCTGTCCAATATTCTCCGCTTTGTGTCAAAGTGGTCCAATTACTGTAACCTTCGCCATCTGGTGCCCATCCATATTTAACTGAATCTATTGATGTGTCATTTACAGACACGTTTATCCCAATGTTAGAGTTGTACCAAGTATCTGCGGGACTTATGAAATCAACGACTGGTACCTCCGTGTCCACTACAACGTTTGAAACACTTACTGACTTATTAGAGTTGTCCGCGCTGTCAGTTGCGTTTATCTTTATAGTATACTCGCCATCATCTACATTGTTCACAGCAAAGTTATGGGTCCGATATTCTTCATTTTGACTCCAATCATTGACTACCCAAGTAAAGTTTTCACCAGGCTGGGCATACCCAAAGGTGACTGTGTTAACACTTGTTAAAGCATCGGTAGCAGATACATTTACTGTAAAATCTTCTTTGTAGTATCCTTCTACAGGGCTAATTATCTCTACCAGGGGCTCAGTAGTGTCATTGATGGTCAATGTCCCATTATTTGCATTTTGATAGTCAAATGAGTCACCATCTGATTTTGCGAACTCTAAAATGGAAATGCCCAACGGACTTTCCCTATAGCCTAGATCTTCTAGTTTTTCACTATCAACAGAGCTAAAAGTCAGCTCAGCAAAAGTATATGTTCCACTTACTGTTTCATTGCTTGTCCTGACAGCTATCTTAACCATGCCTGTTTCATCATTGAACTCCATCTGAGAAGATGGAATATCTCCACTTGAGACACTTTCCACATCTAAAAGTGTTTCATTGTAATAGAGCTCGATAGTAGCCGTTCCAAAGTTGCCAGTTGTTGAAACATTTATTGGCACAGTCTTCTCCTCACCTGGATCTACGTTGTGATCATCAACCGAGATTTTTGCTGCATTTGCGCTCCCTGCCATCGCTAGTATTGCTAACAAAACCACTATAGTTGTCGCTATTTTCCAATTTTTTCTTTCCATATTTTTTCCTCCCCAACCGGCCAATTCTAAGATTTAGTACAAGAGGTGGAATTGCCACGGGGATTTCAACCTACCTAACCTGATCTATCTAACTAGCTAGCATCCACCTCTCCAACCGGGCTACCCCTATATTTCGACTTATTTACTTAAAAATTATGTATTATTACATATTATTATGACCATTAAAATGACCTAATAATAATCTCCAGATGGCTTTCTACGTATTACAGGCAAGAATAAACGATCTATGGCCTCTTAAGTAAATAAATATTGGTTTATAAGGAGGTTTAATAGCTTCAACACAAACCTTGAAGAAAACAAAATCTTAATTCTCATTGACATATAATAATTAGTATATTAGATAATAAAACCATATCAATATATAATTGGACTCGGGTGAGAGAGTAATGGCTCCTTTGTCTCAAAATTTATATAATTTAGGCATCCATTGTTCCGCGGCCTCAGTTATATGATCGCGGCCAATAAGGGGGCTGTTTCCTAGATCAAAACCCTATCTCAATACAAGCTCTCTTTAAAGACTCTGGCTTAATCCGCTTCTCCATTATACGACAAGAAAATACTTTAAAATTAGGACTACCAGTTCAATGCATTATGCTGGAGCTCGACTGAGGAATACTCATCTTTAAGCTCTCTGAGCCCTCCCCTCCAGGTGAGCTCCAAACCCTTTTTATTTGCCTGAGATCTCTTCTCCAACAAGAACTCCATGTAATCAATAAGTTCTCTCTTTAAATCATCGGGCAACCTCTTAAAGTGCCTCTCAATTTCTACCATTTTAACTCCCCGAAATTTTGATTTATTTAAGTGTTCTCAATGGATACAATAGACTTATTAAGCTCCATTGTCCATATTTTTGAACATATATGGTAGTTTGTAAATAATCTTTCGTATGTGTGTTAAACATTGAAGACGAAATACTGTTCTTCAAGAGAAAAGACTTTTGAGTGGCAAAATTCCTGTCTTGTACTAACCTAGCTTTCAACCTTAAAACTTCTAGATCCCCTATAAGCTGCATTTGCCTCTCATCCGGATAAAAACTCTATTCCTAGGACTTCCCCTTTTTCACCGACATCTACGACCACATTATCTGCCAACGGCTCAGATTCAGCTACTTCTCCTTTCTTGAATCTCAATACGAGCGTTTACTTTAGGACCAAATTCGACTGAAGCATATCTCTTCTCTTCGGTTCAAACTTTCTTTACCCACTTTTAAAATGGATAGCGCTATTACATCCTTTTCCCTCAATCTCAACGCCACACAACATATTTATCACCAAATTGTTTAAACCCAGCCTTCCTACCATATCTAACTTTATCTACTTCTCTCGCCCCCTCAACTGTCAATTTTACTTCGCTCTAACGTTATTCCCCGCTTCTTAAACCTCTTCTCAGCTGATAAAAATTTTACTCAATAACTCAAACATTCTTTTTCAACTCCAAAAGTCGAGTATCAAGTGGTAAAATTTAATTGTATAGAGACTAAATAGATTAATTGAATACCATGAGCAGTAATGTTGAAACGATAAAAAAAAATCTCAGAGATTTGGAAGATGAGATAAAAAAAGAGTACAGGGCCGAGATTATAGGACTTTTTGGCTCCTATACACGCCAAGAGCAAAAAGAAGGTAGTGATATAGATATTCTTGTGAGATTTTTAGAAGGAGCAACTCTCTTGGATTTTGTTGGGCTTGCAAATTTTCTTGAAGATAAACTCAAAATAAAGGTTGACATTGTTTCTGAGAGAGCGGTCAGGCCAGAACTTAGAAAACAAATCCTTGATGAGGTTGTGACAGTTTGAAGAGGGATCATAAACTTATGACTTGGGATTATTATTATAAATTAAATAACTTTCAGATAGAAAGTAGGATGTCGATAAGTTCAGCAAGAAGTTTAACGAGCTTGGTTTCGACTTGAGAGGAGATTTCCATAAGAGAAAATACTTACATATTTTGAGGCCAGAGGATGGAACTTTTAATCGTTGCTGAAACATATTATTCGGCTCAATTAACCGGCTAGACAGGATTTCTAAGCATACAAACCGTTAAAGAACAGTTCATTCTCAAAAAATCACTCATTTTAATTGTTTCTTATGCCACTCTATTGTCCTGTTTATCCCATCCTCTATACTGTAGGCGGCTTCGAAACCCATTAGCTTTGCTTTACTGGTATCTCCCACGGAATGCCTTATGTCTCCTTCTCTTGGCTGCTCATAAATCACATCGACATCGCCTGCGATCAAGTTGGCGAGGTGGTTGATGGATACTTGTCTGCCGCTGGCAACATTGAACACCCCGTTTTCCTTGCTTTTCATGGCCGTGATATTTGCCCTTACCACATCCTTCACAAAAACAAAGTCCCTGGTTTGCTCTCCGTCACCATGCACAATCAAATTTCTCCCATTCAAAGCCCGGTGAATGAATTGAGGGATTACTGCCGCATACTCGGATTCAGGGCTCTGTCCTGGCCCATAAACATTAAAATATCTCAAAGATACCGTGTCCAGCCCGTAAATGTGATGAAAGACCTGGCAGTAGTGCTCACAGGCTAATTTGGTGACAGCATAAGGGTTCAAGGGCTCAGGAATAAAATCTTCACTTATGGGTAATTCATGGGTATCCCCATATACAGCACAAGAAGAAGCGTTCACCACCTTCTTGACCCCACAATCCCTGGCAGCAACCAGCAAGTTCAGTGTCCCACCAATGTTAACCTCATTAGCCTTTAGGGGGTCTTCAACGCTCTCCGGCACACTTACCACAGCTGCCTGATGAAAAACATAATCCACATCTCTTAGCAAATCCTGAAAATGGAGATTAGTTATATCTCCTTCGACGAACTCCACATCCAAACCCTTTATATTATTCAAGCTCCCAGTAACGAGATTATCCACAATAATAACATCATAATTCTTTGACAGCTCTTCAGCCAAATTGGAGCCAATGAACCCGCATCCACCAGTAATCAACACTTTCATTATGGAATAGAATACTCTCAGGTTTAAAAATAATTTTACTGCAACTCCCTGAAAGTGATCACATTAGTTTCTCCAATTATCCTGAGTTTCAGCATCCATTACCAAATCCAAAGCTTTTTGTAAATACCGCTTTTGGGGCAAACTTTTGAAAGTATGTATAGAGTAGTAGGGTCATCTCTCTATGGCAGTTGCCTCCAAATTTTCCAATACTTATCTGTTTATAGAGGATCTCAATCTATATTTTATTCTACAGTAAAAATCTCATAGTGTTGTAATGATGCTGTAAACAGAACATTTATTAGGATTACGTAGAAAACTACAGTATTGTTTATACTTGGGAGGTAAAAAATGGAGCACGAAGTGAAAAACTCTGAAGAGACAGAAGAAACAGAGAAAGAAGATGAGGAGATAGAGAAAACGGAAGAAGAACAGGAGCTCACAGAAGAAGAGATAAAGCTGATAGAAGAAGAGAAAAAGAAGGAAGAGCTGAGGAACAAGGCCAGAGAGTTGAACAACGAGGGTTACAATCTCTTAAATCAAGGTAAACTGGAAGAAGCTATCCAGTTCTTCAAAGATGCTCTGGAGTTGAGTCCCAAGCTCAGTGAGGCCAGAAACAATTTGGGTACTGCATATAAAATACAGGGAGATATCAAGAAAGCCGCAGAGACTTTTCAAGAAGCTATAAAGAGAGACCAGAAAGATCCTTTAGCCCATAATAGTTTAGGTACCATCTATCACGAGAATGGCAGGCTTGACCTGGCAATTTACGAGTTCGAACAGGCCTTAAGAGCCAGTCCCCAGTACGCTGAGGCCTATAGCAATTTGGCCACAGCTTACTATGATTCAGGTAAGCTCGATCTGGCCATCCAGAACTACAAAGATGCATTGAATATAAATCCCAATATCCCTGAGGCTCAATTCAGTTTAGGAATGGCTTACAAAGATAAAGGAATGTACAGAGAAGCTATAAACAGCTTCAAGGCGTTCATCAAGCTGGCTCCTAAAGAATACGAACCATATGTCAAAGAAGCAAGAGAAACTCTTCAGATACTGGAAGAAGTTTATGGTAAATAGCCCGTAGAATAAAGATAAGTAAGTTAAGGTAAATTAAGGTAAGATATAGGTTCATCGAATTAATAATTGATTGGGAGGTTCCAAAATGGATAATACAGAAGAAACGAATGCTGAACCCAAAGAGATACCTCAGGAAGAGGCAGAGAAATTTTACAAGACAGAATTTGCCAAATACGGGTGCTACCCCACTCAAAGAGCTTTAACCACTTTCTTTAATAAGTGTATAGAACTTGATGGAGTAGTTGACAGTGAAAGAGTACACCAGTTGTGCGGTTACCTTAAGACAATGGACGAGGAGAAATTCTGGGTCAACTATAGAGATGTGGAGAACTTTTTTGAGAAAATAAACAAAAGAAGAGAATAAAAGCTTTAAGATAGCTATGGAATTGCAAAATGAGAAAACTCTTAGAGTGAGCTAATGAAAAAATCACGAGCCAAAATTTATTTCCTTATTCTAATAATACTAACAGGTGTGTTGATTGGGTGTTCACAACCCCAGAACAGCTCCCCCCAACCCCAAAATAATAGTTCTCATTCCCAACAATATCCAGATCAAGATCAAGATGATGAATTCAATGAGATCGTAAAATCTCTGGACACCCCCCAGAAGCTCAGCGACTTCATGAAGAAGTATTTTTCAATTGAAGAGCGAGGCGGGTGTAATGCTTATGAGCCCCGACAATTCTTCGAGTTGAGAAGAGGTGATTGCAAGGACTACTCAGCGTTCTCTTCCCTGGTACTTATGCGTCATGGTTACAACGCCCAGATGCTGTGCTTTGATCTCTACAGCAGTGAAGGAGTGAAATCGGGAGGTCATGTGGTAACTGTGTTCAAGGAGGATGGCTCGTGGAAATACATGAGCTTATATCATATCAACTCCGCATCCTCAATCCAAGATATTCTAGAGAAGGAGAAAAACAGGCTGGGCTATGAAAGGGTAGGTGATTATGAGATGGTTCCTGCCGGAAGCACTTATATATGTCCCCAATATGAGCCAAAAGGAAGAGAATAACTACATTTTCAGAAGTTTCTCCACCATGTTAAAGACTTTCTGTGCGTCTACCAGCAGTTTCTCTACTTCTTCTCTGGTGTAAACTTTATCTAATGGGAGAAGCTCAGAACCCCTTAAGATAGGATAGCGGGCTCTGGTTATGTGTGGCTCAAGCTCTTTCATAAATTCTACCATATACATCAGATCCTCATCAAGATCAGTGATGTTTTGGGCCAGTCTGTAGAGCACCAGCGAGTTCCGGTGTTTCTTGGAAGGTTTTGCTCCCAGATTAATAAGAAGAGCTGATGTGGAATTCTCAGCAGACGAAGCACTTAAGAAAGCACAAAGAGCGTAACTCTCTAATTTGAAGACCGTGTCAGCGTTTTTTAACTGGGTATGTGCTAATTCGAAGTGTGCAGAAGCTTCTTTTGAATCCATGTGTCACTTACCTCATCGTAGATGTATTCTTCTTCCACTTCACTTTTCTTGATAGCGAGTATCTCTTTAATACCTCCCCCATCGTGGAGTACTTGGTACCCTTCAAGTATCCCCAACAAAAAAGATGTTTTTCCAGCGCATGAGCTAAAAACTCATCAAGACTGAAGAAGACGGCTTCAACGGGAGCGTCATACTTGAACATCAGATCATATATAATTCCATTTAATTCATTTTCCTTGCTCTCCGTAACTACTAGAAAGTCTATGTCACTCCCTTCTCCAGCCTTGCCTTTTGCCAGACTCCCAAAAAGTACTACGGCAATGACATCGCTGGAGATCTCATCGGCTATCAGCCTTGCCTTCTCCTCTAAAGTGAGGTTTGTATCCAATATTCTGGTGAAAAGAGGGTCGATCTTCATAACTTTTGAGGGGTTCTTAAGCTTGTAAAGGTTTTTATGCCGCTCTATTAGTGATTCAGATAGTAATTCATTTAATTTTCTTGATAACCAGCGATCACTCAAGACAGTTAACAGCAGATAAACGACTTGTGGAAGTTGCCGGAAGTTGCCAGAGACCTGAGAATTTAAGCCTTTAACGTAGAAAAAGAAGAGAGCAGAATAAAGAGTCCCTGACGTTTGAGGATTAAGAATAAACAAAATTGTAATCTCCAGTCCTTTTATAATTCCAGGTATCTTTTCACTGGCCTTTAGTTCTTGAGTTCATAGCTCATGCCGATGCTCCTTTTAACTACCCTCGTGGCTGATTAAAACTGAGGCGTTTTGGAGTATTTGATACAGGAAAAATACTTAAAATATCAAATCAAAAAAATAAAACAAGTTAGGGTTTGAGTGATAAATAACATGGACACAAAAATAGAGGAAGCAATCAGAAAGATCAAGAAAGTGGAAGGGTTTGATGAAAGAGTGCAGTTCATTATTCTGTACGGTTCAGCGGTACAAGGGGGTATGACCACAGACTCTGATATAGATCTCTGTATGTATTATGAGAGCACCCCTAAAGAAGCGTTGGAGTACAGGTTTAAGGTTCTTTCAGAATTATCCAGTGGTTTTGATGTTCAAATCTTCCAATTGCTTCCCCTCTACGTAAGAAAAGAGGTGTTAAAAGGAGAAGTCATCTACTGCAGGGACTCCAGGTTTTTATATGAGACTGCAATTTCAACTATAAAGGATTTTGAAGAGTTCAAACCCAGATTCTATGACTACATCGGAGAAAAAGCAATAGAATAGAATAGAATGAAAATGAGAACAGAGATAATAAGGACAAAGATAAAAGAGATCGAAGAGAGCATTAGGTCGGTGGAAGAAAATCTTCCTGATACTCTAGAAGAGTTCACAGAATTAGGATTGGTAAAAGATGGAATTTACAAGAGAGTGGAGTTCGCCATAGAGAACGTATTCGATATCTGCACTATAATCAACACAGATCTTGAGCTCGGAATCCCCTACGACACTGAAGATATCATAGAGAACCTGGTTAAAAACAATATCTTAAACAATGAGATGAAGGAGAAATTGAAGAGAATGAGAGGATTCAGAAATATAATAGTACACAGATACGGCAGAATAGACGACGAAATTGGTTTTGAGATACTAAAAAACAAATTAGAGGATTTTTATTCATTCATCCAGAGTATAGAGAAATTTATGGACCGTGACAAGTAGAATAGATATAAAGAGCTTCTTTTCCTTCTTCCACGATGAACATAATCTTCGAACTCCATAGACTCGACTATAGCTCTCGCCAGTTACTCATTTCTTATTCTTTCCTTAAATTCCTCTGAATGAGCCAGGTGATAATGGCTTTCAGCTTCATCTTGACACTAACTCTTCAAATTTTAAAAAACGTTCGACCATCATGAAAAAATAGGTTATTATTTCATTATTTCACTGAAATCCCCTAAATCAAACACAAAACAACCTCTACCCCTTAAATTCCCTTTTCCCTCAACGCTTTTAGCTATTAGGCCATAGTAATCTTCCCTATCATCTCTATGCCAGTTTACCAGTTCTGCTTTGCCTTTGAGCTTCTCCACTATTTTATTGGCCTCATTCTCAGTGAGTTCACTATTTGCACTCCAAAAAACCTATTTCCTTCTTGTGCTTTTCCTCTCTCGCCGAGCGTAACTATGTCCACTTCTTCATTGCGCTGCCACCATTTAGCAATCTTCGAGATACCTACATCCTACTCAAAAGTTGATGTTAGAGGAAAGAAACAAGTGAAGTTCTCATCCACGCTCAAACAGGGTAATACCACTCCTTATAGCTTCTCGGACCATCGGATTGTTAACCTCATTTTGAGTATATGGGAACACTTCTACGGGGAACTCTATGGAGAACTTCTCCATCCATCCAGCGATCCTATCCATGAACGGCCTATAATCATCCCTCAAGATGATCAAAATATCTGCATCACTGCCGGGAACAGCCCTCCTCTCCGCCAGAGAACCAAAGAGGATGATCTTCACCACATTAACCTCCTTCCCACCTATCTCCCTCGAAACATCAAGTAGCTTCTGGATTAATCTTTCCTGGTCAAGCCAGAAGACCTTCACAGAATTCAATGATTCTTCTACTACAAAGGAGTGCATCCTCCGCATCCCTCCTGGTAAAATACTCGTAAGGACTTCCAGATTCAAAACTATCCGGATACCTTGTGGGGATATAGAACTTGTCCAGGTTTCTAGCACAATTTAAAAGCTCCTCATCTACTGTAAATTTCTTCGAGATTACTCTCAATAGATCAAAAACCGAATGCCCCCAAGCTGTTGCACTTAGCTTTTGAAATACAGACTTCACAGATTTTTCAGCAGCCTGTTGAGCTATGAAACAGGTCCACTCAAAAGCTTCAGCTTTCATCATTCCTTCAGCAACCTTTAGATCTCGTTTCGCCTGATCTATCCAGTCCTTACTTCTTTCCGGCATCTTTCACCCACTTTCCCTGCAAGTTTCATTTACTGCTCAACCATCCAAGATTTGTGTCTTCCACTTTGATGAATTACTGACACCTTAACACTTTAAATGTTTTTATTTTAGAAAAGCAATAAGTATGTTTGTATCTAAAAGAGATTTTCTCATAGATTTAATTTTCTGCTGAAAAAGGTTCTCCTTTTTACCGCCTCATTAAACAACTTTTCTTCCTCGTCAGTGAGATCCTTAAAAATCCCTGCATAAGCCAGTATATCCTTCTTACCGAACTCAGTTTTCTCCTTGAACTCTATCTCCACTTCTTCCCCCTCCCTCAAATCCAGTTTCTCCAATGGTTTCAATACCTTGTTTTCATATACAGCTTTTATTCTCATTGATACCATAATATTAATACTGTCCTCCTGAAACTTAAATAAATGTTGCTACACCTCACACCTTACACCTTAACCTAAACCTAAACCATAAAAGTGTAAAAATATTATGGAAGTTTAGAAAACACAGTAACTAAAAAATGAGATTACACCCAGTGTAACTACGTCCACTTCTTCATTGCGCTGCCACCATTTACCGATCTTTGATATATTAAATGGGAGCAAATCTTTTCTGTAAGCCTCAACAACAAATTCCCTGGAAATGTCCTCAA
>CAZQTT010000025.1:0-30911 GCA_964596255.1 uncultured archaeon | reverse complement strand
GCATAGCATAATGAACCACCTGCAAGCTCACGACTTCAGTCGTGAGAAGCTGACAGTAGGGATATTTTTTCAGCAGGCCATCGTCTCCAAGCAACCACTCTCTTTGTGATGATGTTCTGTGCAAACACTCGGCCCCATGCTGAACTCTCCTTTTAAAGGATAGATAAAAAAGGTTGATTAAGGCATAACTATCTAAATCTAACTATCATCATAGTAAAAGCGAAACTAATTATTAGACGAAAATTATAAATCACAACGAGAGGGAATCGATGTATTGAGGGATTGAGGTGAGAAAGTATAAACTGCTGTGGGAACTGCTGGCCATTATTGCTCTCTGTTTTATACTGGTATTCACCATATACCTCTTCCCGGAGAGCTGGATAAGAAAAGTGATCGGCCTTCCGTTCATTCTGTTCTTCTCCGGTTACGTCCTTATATCCTTCCTTTTCCCCCGGAGAGAGGACCTGGACAGTATAGAGAGGGTAGCATTATCCTTTGGATTGAGCATAGCCATCTCCCCCCTCATAGGGCTGGGGCTGAATTACACTCCCTTTGGTATCAGGCTCACCCCCATCCTGTTCTTCCTGTCCTTATTCATCATATGCTTCGCCCTTCTGGCAATCTACAGAAGAATGAAGGTTGAAGACCCTTTCACACCCCCCCAGGAAATCAATGTAGAGCTGGGGGAAAGCAGATTGGACAGAATACTTACCATAATACTGATCGCAGCCATAATTATCTCTATAGCCCTCCTCATCTACATCATAGTCACTCCCCAGCACGGAGAAGAGTTCACCGAGTTCTACCTTCTGGGGCCACAGGGCAAGGCAGCCGATTACCCCCAAGAACTAGAGCAGGGAGAGAAAGCTTCGGTGATAGTGGGGATAGCCAACCACGAGTACCGCACAATAGACTACACCATTGAAGTATGGCTGACCAACACCACCATGGAGTACAACCAAACTTCAGAGAAGAATGAGACCCGCATAAACTATATTCAGTATATGAACTCCTTCAACGTCACCCTCAATCACACTGAAACCAGCGTGGAGGGCAACTGGACCCCCCAGTACCAGACCTACTACAACTTCTCTGTGAACAGGAGCGGTGATTTCAAATTGTGGTTCCTCCTGTTCAAGGACAGTTATCAGAGAGCAGAGAACAATTCAGAGGCGAAAGAGAGGTTGCACAGGGCTATTGAGGGCGATATACTAAGTCTGAATCTGAACCTGGATGTAAAATAATAATTTATAGTTATAACCCGGAACAGGGAAAAATCTCAATTTCTCTTCACACCATTATTTTTATACTATTTTATACTGGACATAGAGCAATGAAAGTTTTTCTTGAGGGCAGACCGCAAAGGCGAAGTCGTGAGAACCTAAAGAGCCATAAAACCAAAAGCTACCATTCCCCTTCAGCCTACCATGCAGGTAAACCCCATCATGCTCCACCGTGATGTCACCACCTCACGCCATTAGACCTCATGCTCTTCAGCTAACCTCCTCTCAACTCAAATACTCTCTTCTCTGTTGAGCGAGTAAACCACATCGTAGACAAAAGCGATCTTCATTGTATCTATATAGCTACAGATATCTAATCTAAAAACTCGAATAATTATTATTCTCGCTTATCCACAACAATAGTATAAACAATCTTATTTCATAAAACTGCAATGGAAAGTATCATAATCGAATTTTAAGGCTCTCATTTCTCACCTATCGTAAACTCTTCTTCTGTGACCAACTGCAATTATATAAATAAACTTCTTTGTCTCCAATCTCATAGATGACCCGATTTAAAAAGGTGCATTGATTTAATTCTGAGCTATTCCATTCTTCTGTAAAGCAATAGAACTGCCAACAGACCTGTTGAAGTCAGCACCACAAGCGGGAGCTCTGGAACAGGTGGTGGGGATTGAGAAGAGCAAAATGTGATATGGGATACGGCAGGTATCTGGCCATTACCCGCCTTACATCCAACATCGGTGTTGTTGAAAACCCCGGAGGACGTAAAGTTAGTTCCATCACTGTAAGTGTGGTTGCAGAGGCCACCCTTTATGAAAACATACTGGACCAGGTAATAATCGGATTCCCACGTCCCATTGGAAACCTCACCGTCTTCATCCAGTTGAGTGACTAAGGTGATGTTGTCACATTCGTCATAGGAACTGCCGTTCTCACAAGTCCAAGTCCCATTATCAAAATCTTCGAATTTGGCCAGCATAACTGAACCTTCTGGGCAATCCTCGGGCTGAGCAGCCACTGGCCACATGAGTAATCCGGTGAAAAGGATTAACAGTATAATCTTTAAACCCATACTCTAATTTTGTGCAACCCCTATATAAAAATGATAGAAGCTTTCTTCAGTAATTAGATAGATAAATTAAAATTAAATTATTTTCTTGAAACTACTTCATCCTGATCCCCCAGGCGATAAGAATCACAGAGGGGAGGAACAGTAGCAGAATCCCTGCATACCCCCCTAAACCATAATTTTCGACCCAAACTTCTCCTACCATCCGGGGCTCTCTCACCTTCTCGTACATGAGGTTCATCACGTTCTTTACAAAGTCGTCCATGTAGTCGTAAGTGGTAGAGTAGTTCCCTGTCGGTGAAGATAGCCTCACCATGGTAACTGACTCTCCACCTCTGAAGATAAACCAGTAGAGGACCATCAGCTTATTGTTGCCCTCTTTCTTCTCCAGGTCCAGCCGGTTAACGTAGATCTGGTCAAAAATGGCTTGAGAAGAGTTCATGGGTATTTTTACTACCGATTCGTTCACTATATTCCACTGCCCTCCATAGCAGACCTTGGGGTCATGGAAGCTCTTCCTGCTTTCACTGTTGATGATATCCATCCATATGATATTTCCTTTAGAGTATGCTCTGCTGAGTATAATGTCTGCCTTTAGGGTATCGTAGACGTTCTGGGAGTAGCGGTAATCTATTCCTGACCACCCCCCTATTTCATGGGGAAATTCCTTTATCTGACTGATATTGTTGAAGTTGTAGGCGGTCTTGCCTATTAGCCGGTGATCTGTTCTGTGGAAGGCGGTATCTATCACGGTGTACTGGGCAATGGTCTCTGGGGCCAGCACTATTAGCAGAGCACCGGAGAGAAGTATTATTCCCAGCATTATGAGGAACGTGGACCTGATGTCAGCCATGATACACACCTCCTGAAAACCATCAACATAATTACGCCCAGCACAAAAAGCATGATATCCGAAGCGTAGTGGAAGAAGCCCAGAGCAACCTCTGTACTGAAGAATTCTGCAATGGTGAGGATGGATGAAATCCTGAACACATTGGCCGCAAAAGCGATGGGTACTGCGATAGCCACTAAAGACCCCTTCAGCCACATCTTATCGTTGATCAGGTAGGCGTAGAGAGCGGCAATGGTCAGCAGGGCCACAATGGACCTTATCCCGCTGCAGGGAGTTCCCACTACAAAAGAGCTGGTACTGAGATGTATCTCCGCTCCAATTTGGCTGGCCTCAATCCCCAAAAAGTTTACCAGCCCCACAGAAGCTCCAGCAGACAGCACCTCTAGCTGATTGGTTATACCGTAAATGGGGAAGGGAACAGCAAGCACCAGGAAAAATACGGGGAAAAGAAGTTTTCTGGCCTGATCGCCGTAAAATGTCCAGCAAAGCCCAAACAATGCGGTGATGAAAGACAGAGCGGACAAATACTCCACGGACCACAAGGTAGAGAAAACGTGTACCAGTACAGAGGGAGTGACCACATACAGGCCGGAATTGTTTATATTGATCTCCATCCCTCTCTGTTTGTAGGCAAAATAACCTGAAATAGCCAGCACAATGAAGCCGTGAGAGTAATAAGGGTCGTAAATCCAGGCATTAACCAACCAACTCAAGGTGTTGAGATAAAGTAAGCACAAAAATAACACTGAGAGTATAAACCAGTTTCTTGATGACATCTGGTTCAGGATTGGGATGAGAGCCTTAAGTTTATCGTTTATGGTTGCTTATAATCATTATGGTAGTAGTTAAAGTATTTTTCAAGATAAAAAAACAAAACCTATAAATAATATGAAAAACTGTAAGAAAAAATTTAATGAGAATAAAATCAATTGTAGTGATTTTGGTGCTTTTGGGATTGACACAAACCGTACAGGCCACCATTTACGTCAATGAGAGTGGATGGTCCTCAGAGACATTTAACCCCACATCCGCACCCCTTGAAAGTGCCATCGATAATGCTATCCAGGGAGAAGAAATTATTCTCCGGGACGGTACCTATACTGAAAGCGTGGTGGTGGACAAGAAACTGTCAATCATGTCTGAAAATGGTTCGGCTAATTGTGTTATAGATGGATACTCCAGTTATGATGCGCTGGAGGTTACTGCTGAAGGAGTGACCATAACCGGGTTATCCATAACTGGAGCTGGTAGTGGAGAAGCAGGAGTGAGAATCGATCACGCAGATAATTGCAGTGTAACAGATTGTACCATATGGGACTGCGACTTAGGAGTTTACGTTATAGGAAGCTCTTCTGATCTGGCTCAATCCAGTTTCGTGGGTAATAACTCCATCTACGGATGTGAGGTGGGTATCAAGCTTTCTGGAAAGGGGGTTAAGGATGGAGAGTTTGTGAGCAATACCATACATGACACTATAGAAGGCATCAAACTGATTGACTCCCATGACAACCACATCAAGTACAACAATATCCACTCCAGTGACTACGGTATCTACCTGCAAAACGCTGACTCTAATGACGTTATCACTAACCAAATCCACCAGAACGGAATGGGAATTTACTTTAGCGGCTCCAGTTGGAGTAGTGAGGACAATACCATCACCAACAACAACATAGTTGAAAACGAAGATTACCAGCTGTACAATGGCCAGGATGTTGAAGTCGACGCTCAAATGAACTTCTGGGGCAACTTTACCAATGCCAGTATAGACGGAACTATCTACGATGACGAAGAGGGTACAGCGCAAGTCAACTTCTATCCCTTCCTGTCAAATACAGCTCCTGTGCCTGAACTACCTACTGTGTTGCTTTTACTGGTTGGTATGGTACTGGTGGGAATCAAATGGAGTGACAGAGAGATAAGGAAATAGAATAGAACAGAATAGAAGAACAGGAAGAAGCAAACCCCTATCTGGGCTGTAATAAGGGATAAGGAATGAGGAATGAGGAATGAGGGATTGGGAACATTCGGAACACCCTTATCACACATTTATTTATGTCCGGCTATAACTATCAACGGATAATGGCTACTAACTACCTATAACTAGGGGTCACATTTGTCAAATCATTATAACTATTATTTATTTCTTTTAGCAAATATTAAATTTATAGGAGTAAACTAAGGCTGCATTTCGGGGAGCGAAAAATGAGCAAACTAAAAAAATTTGAATCCTTCAAAGGTAAAAAAGAAAGAGCTATGTACCCTCTTATTCTTATAGTTGTTCTGATTGTTTGGGGTTCTCTTATGGGAGTTTCTGCCTCTGCCTCTGAGTCTGTGGTTGATAGTTGCATCACCATCGATTCTTCTGGCGTTTATAACCTGAATGAAAGCTTATCTTCTGATTCCACTTGCATTAATATAACTTCCAGCGATGTGGTTTTTGATGGCAACGGATACATTATTTCCGGTTTGGGATCTGCCGGGGAGTCTTACTGCGGAATTAATGTCCACAACTCCGGTGTTGGCCTCGAAAATGTAACTGTGAGGAACATAGAATTGGATGGCTGGTATTCAGCAATTTGCTACCAGACTGTGAGTGAGGGGAAAATCTCAGGAACTGCCACAAAAAACAACGAATATGGAATCTATCTTTTCAGCTCCCACCACAATGACTTGACCCAGAACAAAGCCACCAACAATGAATATGGAATCGCTCTCAGCAACTCCGATAATAATGTTTTAGGCCACAACTACGTATGGAGTAACAGTAACATCGGAATCCACTTTTACAACTCTCAAAATAACCTGGTGTTTAACACTACCTGCAGCAATAACCAAAATATCGGAATGTTCCTCTATCACTCCAGCAAGAACGATCTGGGGAATAATACATGTACCCACAACTTCCACGGAACTTTTCTCCTTTATTCCAACAACAATAAACTTGAGAACAGTGCAGCTTCCAACAACAATTACGGAATCGCTCTCAGCAACTCCGATAATAATATGATCATCAACGGCTCTCTTGTAGAGGAAAATACGAACAGCGAGGTCTTCATCTACCGCTCCGAAAACACCACCATGTATGAGAGTCCACCACCCACACACGGGACCACCCCTCCTCCCCGAACAAATGATGCATCTAGTAGTGGTAGCTCAGGAGGAAGAATAATAACTTTTTCAGCAACTCCCACACCCATACCCACTGCTACTCCCACCCCGACTTCAAGTCCCACTTCAGCTCCTGTTCAGACCAAAGAACAATTAGAGCCGGTTAGTGGCCAACTAACCCCTACTCCAGACTCAACAACTACGTCAGCGCCTCACACTCCAACTCCTGATCCTACTTCTGGTGCAACCACCACTGAGATGCCGGTCCAGTGGTGGCAACAGCCCATGGGAATTGTTGGTTTGGTGGCCTTGTTGTCGGCTGCTATAATAATATTGATATATGTGGTGAGGATAAAATGAAAGCTTACTGGAAATTAATTGCAATCTTGTTGGGAGTCTTCTTGTTTGCAGGTACCGCTCAGGGAACTATAATCGTTACTCCCGATAGTCAAGAAGTGCTGATAGGGGGGAACGGAACCTATAATGTTACCATCGGTTGTACACAGCCTTTTGAGTATAATATCGGGCACAATTTAACCATCATGTTTCAAAATGCCTCTACAGGGGCTCCTACGGATAAGCTGAAGGGGAATATAACTTATGCTGACAGCAGCCCGGAGATAGAACTGCAGCAAACAGATGACTGGACACCTTCGCAGCCAGCCTACTCCTGGAACCCTCCTCAGAAGGGCGAATACAACTTTACCCTGACCGTGGAGGTCAACGAGACTGCCGGCTCTGTCCAGGCGGGAGAATCTTTCGGTATAAGAATATCAGATAACACTGCCAGCACGAATTCTGAGGATAATGTGTTGACTGTAGATGCCGTGACGGTACCTGAATTGAATACAGCAGCTCTAATAGGTATTGGACTGATGTCACTCGTCTTCTGGCACAGGAGAAATTGAAACCGATTACACTGTAAATAGCTCTCCCCTATGTGCAGAGAGGTATTTTAGTTAGGCAGGGCAGTATAAGGGATAATCTAATACATAATAGGAATAGGAATAGGAATAGGAAATAACTTTATAGTGGATTACTTAGGCATGATGGATGGCAAGACTGGGGCTGTCTGAATATGTCTTCACTTCTTTATTTATTGTGGTAATTGTTGCTGAGGTCATTAAATCCTTCAATCAGAATTTAAGTTTGTTTCTCCATCTTGTTACAATTTTTATCGCCACGTTCTATGTTATTTTCACCAAAAAAGGATTTTATATTCTGTCCCTGGCACTCCCTTCTATTCTTCGCCTCCTAAACTTCTCCATGCCCATATTCTTTTCCTACACCATCTACTGGTTTCCCCTAATTTACGCTCCGGTTTTCGCCTCCGTTTACGTGACTGTGAGGGCTTTAAACCTCAGCACAGATGATATTGGACTGAAGATGGACAGATTCTACATCTATCTTCCCATTGCCGTCCTTATCGGTTATGTGCTGGCTTCAATAGAGTACCGGATACTTCAACCGGAGCCCCTGATACCTGAGTTCACCATGAGCAATATCTTAACCCTGTTCATCGTAATGTTCGTCTTCGTCTCTCTTGCAGAAGAGCTAATCTTCAGATCTGTACTCCAGACCTCTCTTGAAAACAACTTTGGGATGCTTAAAGGTTTACTCCTGGCAACAGTAGTGTTTGCAGTGATGCATGCAGACAAAGGTCCCGTAGAATTCGTTTTCGTGTTCTCAGCCGGATTGTTGATAGGATACATTTTCCAGAGAACCAGAAGCCTGTTTTTCATCACCATTATCCACGGAACAATAAACGTGCTAATCTTCGGCCTTTTCCAGGCCTACGGTAAAGCACTGATATGATATAAACTGCGTAAAGAATGATATAAATTGCTAATAACCATAAGCGTAAGTGCTACTCAGTCAAGAGTTAGATGGCTAGTACAGAACCTCTATCACTTTGAAGGCCACAATGGCAAAGAATACGAATAAAAGAGGGAGGATTGATAGATTGAGACTGTGCTCAATAGTCCTATCATAAATGTCGGAAGCGGAGATAATCTCTTTAGAAGAGAGGAGCATGATCAAGAAGATGGTGGCAAATAATCCTCCCCACATCAATCCTATGGTAGTAGTTGCATCCACCCCTCCTTGGGAAATAATGTTGACCAGTGTTAACATAAACTTCAATATAAACTGCCTGAAATCGTATATTAAGCTTGTGGGATTGGGTGTAGCTAATTGTTATAATTATAAGATTAAACTTCTCCTATGATTTTGATTTTGGATATTTAATGGAGCATGAACACCTCACCTTGATCTTTAAAATCGTTTCTAATTTCTCTTATATTCAAAAAGCGCCTCCTTCTTCATGAGCTTCAGCTCGTTATTCAGGCAGGTTGCATCGTCACGTCCACAGCCGGTACCGGTACAGGCTTACCATTTTTTGAGGTTGGCGGAATCATTGGTGTTACTCATAAACTTCTTGGAAGGATGTATAACTTCAAGGTCGAACTCCACGCCTTATGAACCTTTAGTCAATTAGATAAAGAAGTACCAGTGAATAAGGCAAGAACAGTATTGGAGTTATCCTGGATAGTATTTAAAATCCACGGCTTCCTCGTACTTCTCCGGTTTGACCTCTCTCTTTTCACCTCTCAAAAGGATGTCCAGTACATTCATCGCCCCCAACCTGTTCAGGGGCTGGTTATTATTCCCGCACTGATAACTGTAGGTACATTTGGGGCAGCCATCTACCCTGTCGCAATCACAGCCCCTCAATACCTCGTAGGATACCTCAAATCCTTTTTGCAACCTCTCGAAAAGCAACTTGCTCAGACCAGAGCCCCCAATGGTGGCATCGTAGATGAAAATATCTCCCTCGGGCGTGGATATCCCCCCGATCTGACTGCTCCCTCCACCTGTGAGGGCATCACTTGCTTCAATGAGCACATGCTCCACAGCGTGAAAGCTGCCCGCGTAAAAATCTTCGTAATCCTGGGGCTGGGGAAAAGGTGCGGAAAACAAAAACCCTTTGGTGGGGAAAGTATAGCTTACGGGCTCAATGTATGTGGTACTTTTCTTCTCTCTGGTGAACATATCTCTGACGATATAACCATAAACCTGCATGGTAATATTTAGAGAGCAGTAGGCTGCTGAATTCCCCTCCTTTTCCACCCTCTTTATGAGGGGCATGGAGGTATAGAGAGGATCGGTAATCTCACTTCCGTATCTGTGCTCTTCCAGTTTAGCTTCCCTGCGGTCCAGATCCAGTTCCAGACTGCGATACCTCCTTCCGTTGTGGATAATAATGCTGCCGGGGAACAACTCTTTTAGAGCCACAGGAAGAACCCTATCACCCACTTTCTTCCCGCCAGCAATCATTCTGACCGAGTCCCCGATACCCCTCATGCTGAAATTCTTGAGGAACTGCCTGGCCTCCTCACCAGTTAGATAGCCATCCTGCTCTTGTTCTACCAATCCTGTTTTGTTCAACCACTCTAGAGTCCTGCTCCATTCGGTTTTTACTTCTGACCGCTGGAGAGGCTTCTCCGCACACATGGAGAGCAGCTGAAATTTCATGGCCTCCTCATTCATCTTCTCCACATAACCGTAATTCTGGGAGTTGAAGTATTCTTGAGGATTGCTCTTGTAGTAGGTGCTTATGGAGTCATGATCCCTCAAAAGCACCACACCCACGCTCTCCTGACCCTTCCTTCCGGCTCTCCCCACCCGCTGAAGGAACTGAGAGTAGTTGACCAGCTCGGAAACTACCACATCAACATCTCCTATATCCACTCCCAGCTCTAGAGTAGGAGTAGAAACAACTACTTTCACTTTCCCCTGTCTAAAGTCCTTCTCCACTCTTTCCCTAAGCTCTCTGGGCAGACCTGACTTGTGGACTCTGGCCCGAATATCTTCCCGGCCTAAAACCCAGCCAATAGTTTCCACGCTCTTGTAGCTGTTCCCGAATACCAATGATTTTTTGCCGGGTAGGGATTTGATCACATCCTTAATGGCACCATAAACGCTGGGGGTGTAGCGCATGATAAAATTCAGAACTCCTTTGCGATGCTCTCCATGTACGTGGGCGAATTCCCTCTCAAAGAGCTCTTCAGCGAACTCCTTTGCGTTGGCAATGGTTGCTGAGGCGCAGGCCATCTGAAAGTTGCTGAACCTGGAAAGCCTTTTTATTAGATAGTGCATGTTGGAAGCGAACAGACCATCATAGCTGTGAAGCTCGTCCACCACCAGGAACTTCAAGTTGCCTGTTAGTTTTCGGAATGAAGGATTGTTCCTCAAGTGATAATCCACCATGTCGGGATTGGATAGGATGATATCTGCATTGCCGCCAAAAACAGCTTTTCTCTCCTGCTGGTCTGAATCCCCATCAAATCTGACAGCGTTTAGACCTATGGAAGAGGCATAGCTCTTTATCTTTGTTTCCTGATCCCTGGCCAGAGCCTTGGTAGGGTAAACCACTATTCCCCTTCCTTTAGGAGCGATAACCTCCAGCAAAGGGATAATAAAACCTTCAGTCTTCCCAAAACCAGTGGGCGCGGTAATAACTACATTCTCTCTCCCCCTAATAGATTCGATAGCTTCCTTCTGGAACGGGTAAACGTGGGTAATCCCTCTATCCTTCAGAGCTTTTTGGAGCATTACTGGGAGTTTAACCTCTTCAAGAGGTATGTCCGGATGAGGCTTATAGGGCTCAAAAATTTGATAAAAAATAATCTCATCTTCAGTATCAAAAAGAGGCTTGAGCTCCGGATTACCCCCCACTTGTTTAAGAAGTTTGATGTTCTGATTCCTGATAGTCTCCTTATGGCACACACACTTTCTCTTTAATTTGCCACACTGGGAGCAGAATAAATCGTCGATCATTTCTTTTCCCCTCACGGGTTGAAGTTATAAGTCTTCTTGCTGCCGCTGCCGCGAAAGATAAAGTTAAAGTTTAAGGTTTTAAGTGTAAAATGTAGTGTATAGTGTAGAGTGTAAGGTTTAGCAAAAATTTTTATGGGTTTAAAAAGAATCATCTCGAAATGTCGATATATGCTTTTGCGGACATAGAGGACGGTAGAGCAGTTAGGATAAACGCCAGTGCAACTTTTCCCTCGAAGCGGGACGGAAACTTGTTTTTGGACTGCCATCAACCGGTTAATCTCAAGTTCGCTGATGAATTGCCTCTTAAAATCGAAGGATGTTTTTCTATTGTGGCATTCAGACCCAGCCATGTTTTAGTATCGCGTGATGTTTTGGGAGGTAAGCCTTTGTATTATGAGCCGACAACTCTCACTTTCTCGTCCTTCAGCAGTCTTTTAGACCAACCTATTGAACTTCACCCCGGTGAAACATTGAAAATTGATTATGAGGGGAATGTGTTGTCCAGAAGTCAATTCGAGTTTGAGGACGTGTTCTACAACCACCTAGAAGACCCGGTAGGAGTCATAGATGAAGCTCTAAACTCTTTTCATCCTGAAGGCTCTTGTCTGGCGTTTTCAGGGGGTGTCGACTCTTCTCTACTGGCAGGTATTTACGATATACCTCTGGTCAGCGTAACCGCCAGCCTTAAAGAGAAAGAATGGATTGAGCAAGCTGCCAGCAAACTGGGGAAGGATGTGAATGTGTTTGTATTTGGAGAAGAGGAAATTATAGAGGCACTATCTGTGGTAGTTCCCACCATTGAAACTACTGACCCTGTCCAGGTGTCCATAGCCATTCCTATCTACTTTACGCTCAAACACGCCAGTGAGCTGGGGTATAATTGTGTAGTATTTGGTCAGGGAGCAGACGAGCTCTTCGGGGGATATAATAGATACCAAGACATGGACATCGAAGAGCTGATGACCAACCTGATTCAGGATATAAAAAACGTGGGCCGGCATGATCTTGCCAGAGACACCAAACTGGCCTACAAACTTAAAATGGAAGTAATGCATCCCTATTTACAGTGGGATATAATAAGGGCTGCTATTAAAATCCCTCCGGAACAAAAAGTGAAGACCACCGAAAGCGGCATAATCAGAAAATATGCTCTTAGAGAGCTGGCAGCCCGCTACATACCTCAAGAAGTAGCATTCAGGGATAAAAAATCGGTGCAATATTCAACCAGGACTACAGCGATTTTAAAGAAACTTGCCAAGAGAGAAGGCATGTATTTTAACCAGTATCTCCACAAATTCCAAACGAATGGCAAAAAAATGACTTAACCTCTTTAGTTGATAATATCTTTACTCAGTTGGCACTCTCATTTGAAAGCTGACATCCTCTCAGTTTGAAGGTATTAGTTCTTCTCATTCTATTAACCATAAGTTAAGAGGTTTTTAATTATTTTCTTGTGGCATGAAAGTAGAACGCAAATTATCTCAACTCTGAGGGTAAGAGCTTTCTTGCTCATTTTCCGTAAAATACTTTTACGAGCTGACTTATAGGAAAATCAGTAAGGTGTATCCCATGACAGAACAAGTAGGCAGAAATGACCCCTGTCCCTGTGGCTCAGGATTAAAGTACAAAAAATGCTGTTTGCCCCTGGACAGTAAAAAGGAAGAAACAGAAGTAGAAACAGAAGTAGATACTGAAACTTTAGAGGAAATTGAAGCTCCAGAACTGCAGGAGGAAGGGGGTCAGCAGGAAGTTCAAGAAGTTGAGCCCCAGATGGAATACGAGGATATCTCGGATGGAGAGGCAGTTCAATTATACACCAAGGAGTTCGCTGAACGCGGCTATAATATCAGGCTCGACGTGCTCAGAACTTTTTTCCATCGCTGTCTCCAGAAAGACGGTGTGGTGGATAGTCAGAGGGTTGAAGAATTGTGCAAACACCAGAGAAAGCAGGATAAGATCGTAATTACCTCGGAAGACGTTAATCAGTTCTTCGATGAGCTGTAGTTAAAGTTAGCTATAGTTAAGGTAAGATGTAGTTAAGGTAAGATGTAGTTAAAGTGAGGAGATAAATTCTGTTAGCCGAGCAGCATCACCCCTGTTTTTCATTATTGTGGGAGCACTTACCACTTCAATACCTCTATAATTACCCTCCAGGTCACTATCGGTTTCATCCACCACTAAGATATCCAGAAAACTTTGGTAGCAGTCGGCAACTCCTGTGGGAGAAACCTCATAACCTTTTGCCCCCATCAATTTGGCAGCAGGTCCGCTGAAAGCCTTTTTTCCAATAATAGGAGATATGGCGATTACTTTCTTTTCTTCCAGCTCTTTCTTGATATCCTTTACTGATAGGATGGGCATGATACTGGTGATGGGGTTGCTGGGGCCGATCACCACGGCATCACTATCTCTGATAGCATTTATTACTTGGGGAGTTGCTTCAGCCCTATCAGCCCCCTTAATGACCACATCCAGAACATGTGGATCTCCTTTACGCTTGACCCAGAATTCCTGGAAGTGCATTTCACCCTGTGGGGTGATGATATAGGTAAAAACATCCTCCTCACACATGGGGACAACTTCAGCCTCAATGCCCAGCTGGTTCTTTATACTTCTAATGGCATGGGTTAGGGTGTACCCTTTTCTCAAAAAATCACTCCGGGTAATATGGATTGCCCTGTCCCAATCACCTATGGCCAGCCCCTCGTCGAACCCCAGCTCTTTCATTCGATTGTGGGTTATGAAGGTGTCGTCTTTGACTCCCCACCATTTCTCGGTGTCTATGATATCTGCGAGGGAATACAATATGGAGTCGATATCGGGACACAGCTTATTGCCCGAAACCCATACATCCTCACCAGTGTTGGTAATAACTGTAAACTCCTCAACCTCTCTAAGCCCCTGAAGCAGCTTGCAGGTACCTGTCCCACCCGAAAGGACGCACAACATGATGTCCGGTAGTCAAGATTGTATTTATTATTTTTTAGCTGGGAGTAGAATTACTCTTAGGAGTAGAATTATTGTTTTTTCCACTGGTAGAAATCATCCATCAATCCCTGTTTATCCATAAAATTGAGGGACACTATATATTCATCCTCTACTTCCCTCTCAGTCCCCACAATGAGGTACTTTCTGCCATTTATGGTCTCCATATACCCTCTGGCTTTTAGAGTTTCACCTTTAAATACCTGGCCGGTGTAAGTGTGAGTAAAGCATAGAACAGCGTCTATTTCTTCATGTTCGAGGGGGTAATATGCGGGATAGTCGAAAATTAAGAAATCCTCTTTAACTTCTGCTTCAACCGTTAACTTCTCCTTCTTTTCTCCTTCTTCCTCAGGGACCTCATTTTTCAGCTCCCCGTAATCCCGGACATACAGGAGATCAAAGTAAGTGGAGCCCATAACCGCCCGGTGGAACTTCCTCCTCTCGTGGGATAAAAAGATGTTATAGGGTATGTTCACTCTCCTCTTGCCATAGATGGAGTCCCACATACCGCTAGAGGGTTCTGCAATCTTTCCTCTCTCTATACCTGACCTGATCCTCTCTCTCCCTTTAAACCACCAATCGCCGTACATTACGAAATCGATATCGGAACCCTCATCCTCCAGCCCTATAAGCCTGGAACCCGTCACCCCCATCTTCTGTAAGGGAATTCCATAAAAGAAATTTACCACTTCACCCACCCTTCCCTCCACCTTCAACCTCTCTTCCGGCTTGAAAACCTCTTCCACATCCTCTAAAGGCATTATGAAGATCTTACCGTTAAAGTAGTCCATCCCGATTTCTGTGGCGAAATCGGTTGCTTCTCTGTGCAGTAATTTCCTGAATCTTTTTCCCTCTTTCCTTCTATCTCCCTTTTTGTGGGGAATATAGCGGAGAAAACACTTAATGCCTCTATCGTTACGGTATCCTATAACGGAAAAGTACCAGTCCCCAACCCGGATAAAATCCCTCAATCTTATGGGCTTGTTGATCAGCGTTAACGTCGCTGCCATCTCTTCCTTCTTTTCTTCATGGATTCAGCGTATACCCTCTTGATGTCTCTTGTTTTTGCCCTCTGTTCAGATTTCTCCAGGACCTTACCGTTCTCCAGCATTATTTTGGTGATTACGCTTTTTTTGTTATCTATTTCCAGCTCTTCTCCAACTTGAAACTCTGTATCTCCAGGGGTGTTGAATACAACCGGGATTGTTTTCCCCTTTCCGTGATGAAGGCTGATGCGGAGAGGCATTTCTCCCACGTCTCTGAGCCACAGGGTCTCGACGTCTTTAACTTCAGCCTCTTCTACCCTCTTACCGCTTTTAAGCTCGACTGAAGTCACTTCACCGATCTTGTATCCCTCTTCAAGCTCTACCACCATCTCATCTTTTAATCCTACCAGCTCAGATGGTGTGAGAGAAATACTGCCCGATTCTGATTCGTCTCCTGAGCTTATTACCGCTCTTACTGGAATTTTCTTCTCCGGAATATGTTGCTCCACTTCTCCGCACTGCTGGCACTTGTAGAGGGGTTTATCTTCTCTTATGAGGTGGTGTTCAGTGTAATCCTTACATGATTCACAGTAAATGTAGTTCATAGGGGGACTTCAAATAAGGATAAATAGATTTAACGACCAAGCAATTCCAGCAAAGATTGGGCCACTTTGACGTTTACCATATAATCGTCAAGGACACTTAACATGCTGCCGGTCCTTTCGGACTCAGCCTCAATAATCAGCTTACCTTGGGTGGAATAACATTTTGCCCAGCTAAGATCGTCCGGCCTTAGAGCCTCAGCCACAAGGTGGGGCTCATTTAGTTCAACCTCCACTTTTGCACTTATCATCTCATCACTCATTGTTGAAATTACTGGCCCACAAGTCTGTCCACCTCTTTTATGAACTCATCCAGTTTATCGGGCTCTATGTTGGCCCCGGCAGCTACTTTGTGCCCCCCTCCTCTTCCGCCTACACCCTGAGCCGCTTCGTGCATGATGTCGGCGAGGTTGATTTTTTCGGCTATCCGTGAGTTCGATCTGGCCGAGATCTTGGCTGCGTTTTTCTTCAAGTTGGCCACCATTAGAGGCTTATCTGAAAAAACGTATCGAGAAAATACGGTGGCTATAGGGGAGGTCGTGGGGGCATCTTCCATTAAAATGTATCTGATAGACTCTCCTTCTTTAATCTCGTTCTTCTTCTTTTTGATTTCTTCAAGAAGCTCGATTTTGAATTTTCTCCACAACTCAACGCCTCTTTCCACATAGTTCTCATCCCGGAGACAGATGGAGAAGCCGGTACCAAATTCCGACGCTCTACCACACGAATCAACAACCTCGGAAAGCATAACCGGATTGCTCACAGCCTCGTTATTCAGGACGAATTTTTTACCTACAAAACCATCTACAGACCCCTCGAATCCTCCCTGTTGGAGGACCCTCAAAACAATGGCGTTGGACAGCTTCTGCACCTCGTCTCCGTTCAGCTGGTTAATCTCTTTGTCTTCATCGATCTTTAAACTCTCCAGAAATTCCTTCAACTCCTCCTCATTCTGGTAGAAGTCCAGGTAGGGCTCAGTTGAGAGGGAGAGCACCTCACTGATTTTACCCGAGTGAAGGTTCAAGCCGTTCTTTTGGGTAATATATCCTCCCCTCACTCCCTCATTTATTATTTCGGAGTTGCCGCCCGTTATCTTCTGCTTGTCTCCGTAAATTCCTGCCAGTACCAGACCAGATAAATCAGTATTGTCACTCAGTTGATTGGCAATAACATAAGCAACTCCGCTGGCCGAAAGCTCATAAGTACCGTCAATACCTGCCAGATGGGGGTTGACATGAGCAAACCCTTTCTCTGTCTCCATTTTTCCTGAAGGATAGTGGTGATCGGCAATGACCACGTCAGAATCCACCTGTGAAACTATATCTAATTGACCACTCCCCATATCCTGGAAAACTATTAGCTCATCCGACCCGGTATCTAGGGGGTCTCTCAATCCGTTCAGAAATGACACCTGAAATTGAATACCATTCCGGAACATAGCGGCCCCCAGAATGGAAGCGGAGGATATTCCATCGGCATCATAATGAGTGTAAACCCTTGCAAATTGATGTTTATTAATAAGCTCAGCAGCTTTCCTGGCTTCAACCTGCAACACATCCAGCATGTTCTACAGTTTCCCGGTCAATAAAAAAATTTATCCCCCCTATTGTTCCACTAAAAGAATAACACTTTTTCATGTTAAACTAATATATAAGCATAAAATAAGTTAATGTTATAAGATTATCCCACCTTTTGCTTATTGAAGTGCAATGTTGGAGATTTCTCCCCTGAAAAGATGGTTAGGATATGCCCCAGCTCTTCTGATGTTAATCCAAGTGATAGATCTTGGTGTGGTCATCTGTGAGTTCTTTGAGATTAGGCTGATTGGATGGTTTGAACCTTTTGGTATCATAATAAGCTTGATACTAACTTTGTGGATTTTCAAAAGATTCCTTATAGAGGAGTTCGAGATAAGGGAGTTCGACACATATATCTTGCTCAGTCTGTTCCTTCTGTTCAACCTGAATTTCTTTCTCAAGCTTGTGATCAATGAAAAGGCTTTAACGGGATGGTCATTCACCTTGAACCTCATACCCATCGTGGTGCTGGCTTTTATTCCTTTATACTTGCTGCTGAGAGGAGACTTGAGGAAGTATATGGATATTTTAGTATTCGCTGTAATTGTGGTTTATCCCCTCTCCCAACTCTATACAATGGTCCTGAAGAAGCTCGTGGCCGTGGTGGTTACTGGTTATGTAATTTACGTATTTATCTCCATGATAAAACAAAGGAATGTTCAGCTAAAAGATGCATTTAAAAAGTTGATCGATTTTGACGAGGTCGCTGTTCATCAGATTCGGGAGATAGCCAGGAAAAATAAGGAGTTCTACTACATTTATCTTCTCATCTGGCTGTTCATAATATCAGATGTAATACTGTTTTTACCTCCCAAATTTTTTGGTATATGGGAGCACACTCACTACCACGAGATCTTGGGTATAGAACCACATGTGGGAGAATACGGTCTTCCCATAATTTTGGCTACGCTTCTGTTCATCTTGATAATCTCCTACCCCATTATAGAAGGTTATTTTAGAAGAGCAAAGTTTGTTGCTCCTCTTGTTCCTCTATTCATTCTGTTCTTATCATATCCCCCAGTTATCCTCTCCCCCATACTGAAAAGAGGCACCTATGGAGTAATTCTAGATATTAAGCCTCTAATCGAGCTTCCGGCTGTGGATATACTTGTCCCATTTATTGTAATTCTCCTGATATTTGCTCTCTTTAAGCTGTTCGACTACCCTATAAGGGAGGAGTTGGGGTGGCTGTCTAGAAGTGTTGTGCTGGGCATCTCTTCTGCATACATTCTGGTTTTTCTATACTCTTTGTACTATGAAGGAATTACAGCAAGTTTTGTTTCTCCCAACGTAATATTATTCCTGTTCTTGATGGGCTTCTTTATCTTCTCTCTGATCTATTTGCCCTACTTATCCGGACTGAGGATAAGGAGCGTAGAAAGCAATTTTCCTGTAGAAATTTTGTTCTTACTCATTCTGGCCATGTTATTCTCATCTATGCCCTCAATTTACACTACTCTTGCTCTCGCTTTCTACTCTGCCTTTTTCGTTCTTAGGGAGATCAAGCTAAAGAGGTTCGCTATACTTCTTTATGTAATAGTGTTAACGCTTAACGGCTATCTGATCTTTCTCGCCATGGCATTCTTAGTTTTTGGTGTGTTCTCCGATTTTAGAAAAATCCCCACAGATCCAAGGTTTTATCTGATCATACCTGTATTTGTTATCCTTAGCTATATAGTAGGGGAAAGGATTCCTTTTGAGGTCACACTTACCGGCATTGCCTCCTTGATAATCCTCAGTGGTAGTGAGGAGGTAATATTCAAGCGGTTCATGTTCGATCATATGGCGGCAAAAGTGGGTAGAATAGCAGTTCCAATAGCTTTTTGTCTTATACACATCCTCAGCCTGACAACCCTTAATTATTACCTGGCAATTCAAACTCTACCTCTTTTTGTGGTCTATCTGGTGGGCTATCAGTATGTGACCATAAGAATGTACGAAAAGAACAGAAATATCATACCTTTTATAATTATACATGCCTCCATCAATGTTCTCTCTCTAATGCTGAAAAATTATCTGCCGATCTTTTAACTCACATCTCCGATCGCTTACTTGCTAACTCTTCTCCTCAGCGAAAGGAAAATTAGAGTAGCGGCCAATAGCGCAGTTACCACAAGGATGTAGCTGGTTACAGGAAAATTTTGACCGAGTAAATTAACTTCTGTATTCTCCTCAGGAGATATGGAATGGGTTATCTCGATCCCTCCCATAAATTCATTCTCATTTTTAGAGGTTAGGGTAGTGGCATCAAGCTCGCCTTCGCTTCCTTCCTCCGATGGTATCTCCAGACCGACTATAGGGTCTTCCTGCAGCACAGTCACTTCTTTTGAAAGGATCATGCTATCTGTGGTAGCAGCAATATCTTTGGAGACACTTAACACCATCCACAGCACGGATCCAGTGGCATTCGATCTTAGAATGTTAACCTTATGAACTACCCTGTATCCGGGCTTTTTCCCGTTATCGAATTCCACTACTACTTTCTGAATATTAGTTAGATATTCTATTTCTACATATTCGCCTTCCTTCACTACTCTCTCTTCACCCTTCTCCTTTACTATCTCTTCTATTACGATAATTCGCTTAGGGGAAGAGGAAGTGTAAGTGTAAGTGGAACGGGAATCGGAAGGGGTAGATGGAGCTGAACTCTGGCCCGGTGTAAAAGAGAGGATTGTATCTTTTATCCCGTTTATGGTGTCCATTACCTCATAGATGTAGGGAAGTACTCTCTTGATATCTTGAACTTCCTCTCTGGGGGTATATTCGCCAGTACCGATATCTTTTCCCTGTATAACCCTAACAGTAACGTCATCGTCAGTTACGTAGAATTTGACAGTATAATCTCCAGTATAATAATTATTGGTGCCAAAGTGTCCGGCAACTCTAACTTTTTTGGTAATAACGGACTCTCCGGAATATTTTATTGATACATTCAACTTCTGGGAGCCGTCCGGCAGGAGGTCCGGGTTTCCAGTCAATGTTTTCCCGTCCCAGGTGTATTCAGGCCCGGAAAGAGTTCTAGCTCCTGTGTTTTTAAAGATGAGGGTAACGAATATCCGATCTGTCTCTTTTTGGGGCTCACATTGAAGCTCAACAAAGGGTAAGCTTTTATCAGGATCATAAACCGTAATATCAAAATCTTCTCCCTTTATATTGACACTGTCGTTACTCAACTGGTGTTGAGCTAAAGCTACCTGCATGGAACATACTAAAAATATTATGAATACTCCGAAGCAAAGACCTCTCCTCATCTCTTTCCTCTCCGAACTAAAGTACTGATATTTTTAAATAAATAGTTGTGGTTTCGCACAATACAACAATAATGAAATGATGGATATAATAGTTGAATAAAATAAATGTTGATTTACTGGTTATTAAAAAATAACCAAATCAAAGCCACCAGATCCATATTCCGTTGGCAGCCTCAATTCTTCTTCCTTTAACTTTTCCCTCAATGGCCAGCCTTTGTAATCTCCTTAAAACTACTCTTCGGTCTAATTCGAGGCTATCTGCAACCTCAGAAGTAACAAGAGGAACATTATTGTTTTGTATTACTGTAAGAATTTTTTCTTCCAGTTCTGACATAAGACTAACTACTATAAATTTGATTTAAGTTTTTCGATGTAGTTTTTGAAATAGATACTTGAAACGATTTTAGTGTTACATATTTCTCAATTATGGAATAGCTTTGGAGGATGTGGAGGATATAAAGTTGTCCGAAAAAGTTGACAAGACACTAGATTGCGAAAGCATCAGGAAGCTGAAAGTAAGCTTGGAGATGAAAAATGTTTAAGGGAGGAGAGATTAAAACCAAATGGTGAAAGCTGGCAAACCTTATATGGATATAGTTGAGACGGGTGGAGGAGGAAAGAGTTCCTGTGATAGTCTAAGGTTCTCATGGTAGAAACCCCCAAGAGTTATCCTGCTGGGCTCCTGCTCTGGAAAGGTTATTAAATCTCCAAAAAGCCCGTAATGGCCCTCAAATAGGAAATGAATATATTAAATTTCTTCATATTAATTTTCACCTCCAATAGCCACTCTAAATTCTTTCCAAGGTTTTAACAACATTAATCGTTATCGAATATATTTATATAGTTTGTTTTTAATACCGTAATTTGTAGAGGAACTGATTCCGTAATTGGTTGCGGTATTAATAGTGATGATTATGAAATCAAAATGTGAATTGAGAGATTTTGAGGATAATATCTATTTTAAAGATAAAAATGACAGGTATATCATGGTTAGGTCGTATGACTTTCAGCAGGATAGAAATGAACTAATCAACATGTACGGGAAATTCGATCCTGAGGACAGATGCCTGGGTTTACCTCCTGTAAAGGAAGAGGCTTTAATGACCTGGCTGGATTATATTGATGACAAAGGTATCTCTATAATTGCTGAACATAATGAAGAGATAGTAGGTCATTTATCTGTTGTTCCCTGCGGAAATGAAATTGCAGAAGTGTCCATTTTTATTATAAAAAGCTATCAGAACGCCGGTATAGGGAGGAAAATGGTAAACACATTTCTTGATCACTGCAAGAAAGTAAAATGTAAGAAAATTATATTAACAACTGAGAAGTGTAATAATAGAGCTCTACATCTTTTCACCAAGGTGGGATTTGCGATTACTGATGATAGATATCAATACGATATGAACATATGTCTGGGTGAATATCATGAAAAACAGGAAGGATATTAGATACGGGAATATAATGGAAGTGGCGACCTCTGAAGTGGTAAACGTCCCCCCTACCTCCACCATTATGAGTGCCTTAAAGACCATGGTGGCCTACAGGTTCAGAAGAATACCTGTAGCTGATGCGGGGAGCAAAAGGTTTCTGGGACTTTTAGTTGCTATGGACCTTATAGATTTCTTTGGTGGGGGAAGAAAGCACGGAATTGTTCTCAAACACAAGGGAAGTCTCATTATTGCCGTAAATGAAGAAGTAGAAGAGATAATGGAGAAAGAGGTTGAAACTGTCGACATTTCTGAGTCCTGGATGGAAGCTCTAAAAATAATGTTAAATAAAGACGTAAGCAGCTGCCCTATCCTTGATGGAGAAAGAGTAGCAGGCATAATTACCGAAAGAGATATGCTGGAGCTGCTCACCTTAAAGAAAAAGCCTGTTTTGAAGAGACCTTATGTCTTTGATAGTGCGTCTACAGACGTAGGCTCCATAATGACCAAAAGTGTAGTCACGGCCGAGCCTGTAACCACTATTGGAAAAGCAATGAAGACCATGATCTCCAGAAGAATAAGAAGATTGCCGGTCATAACCGATGGAGTATTCGTGGGATTAATAACTGATAGAGATATCCTGCGTTATTTCGGGGGAGAGGCGTTTAAAATAATTCTTACTGGTGACGCCAGCGAAGTTCTGGAGAAACCCCTTTCACTTATGCTATCAAAAGACTTCCTGGTTCATAAAGAGCCTTTGGTATTCTCACCTACTGTTAGAGCTTCTGAAGTGTCGGAGAAAATGGTTGAGCATGGGCATGGAGCTGCCCTCATCTTGAGCGATGGCAGCCTGGAAGGGATCATAACTGAGAAGGATTTGATGAAGCTGGTTAAGTTATGAAATTCGTTCTCAAGCTGATACCCATAAAGCTGGAGCATGTCTCGGCCATGCTGAGCTCGGAAGATGCAGCGGAGCTGGGATTGCTGGTGGGAGACCGGATCAAGATCAGCTTTAAACGCCAACAGATCATCGCCGATGTTCAAATAACCACAGAGTTAATCCAGAAAGGGGAAGTAGGTCTATGCAAGACAGATGCAAGTATAGAAGAAGGTTCAGAAGTGGAAGTAAACCCTGTAGCTAAACCCCATTCCGTGGAGAATATACGCAAGAAGATGAGAGGAGATAGGTTATCCAGAGATGAGATTGGAACCATCATAGGAGATACAGCTGATAATTTGTTAACCGAGGTGGAGGTCGCGGCGTTTATACTCTCCAATCATTTTCACGGCATGGACTTTGAAGAGGTGACGGCCTTAACAGAGGCAATGATCGAAACAGGGGAAGTTTTGGCTTTTGAAAAAGGAATAGTGGTGGATAAGCATAGTGTGGGTGGTTTGCCCGGAAACAAGGTGGCTCAAATTCTGGTCCCCACCATCGCTGCAAGTGGATTGCTCATTCCCAAAACTGCCAGCAAGGCTATAACAACTGCGAGCGGAACAGCTGACACTTTTGAAACTCTAACTGACGTAAATATGGATGCTGATGAGATTATGGAGATAACCAATAGGATTGGAGGAGTGATTGCCTGGAATGCTACCTCAGGGATTGCTCCGGCAGATGAGAAGATCCTTCACATCGGCAGACACCTCTCTATAGACCCTGAACCACACCTGTTGTCCAGCTTGATGGCGGATAAAGGTGCTAAGAACCCCAGATATGTTATTATAGATGTTCCTGTGGGCGAAGAAGGCAAAATCAGAAGTATGGAGATGGGTAAAAAGATCGCCAGCGACTTCATTGAGTTGGGAAGACGTTTAGGAATTGAAACCGCCAGTGTGGTTACTTACGGAGGTCAGCCAGTAGGCAGAGCTGTAGGGCCTGCCTTGGAAGCAAAAGAGGGTTTAAAAGCTATGGAAGATAGGAATGGCCCTTCTAGTCTTCTGGAAAAAAGCTTTGAAATAGCTGGAATTCTTCTGGAGATGTCAGGTAAAACGGGGAACGGTAAAGAATATGCCAGAGAAATATTTAATTCTGGCAGAACTCTTGAAAAATACAGGCAGATGATTGAAGCTCAAGGAGGAGACCCCCATAAAAAATCAGAGGACATTCCGCTGGGTGACAAGACTTATCAGGTTACATCAATCTCAAACGGGAGTGTGATTTCTGTTCACAACAATAGAATAGTTCGCATAGTTAGGGCCGCTGGCTCTCCCAAGGATAAAGGGGCTGGCATATACGTTCACAAAAAGAAAGGTGAATACGTAAAGGCCGGAGAACCCGTTATAACTATTTATGCGGAGAAGGACTGGAAATTAAATAGAGCAATAGATCTAACCGCAGAAGAGCCGCCCGTTATAGTATCCGGAATGATTATTGAGAGATACCACCAATATTAATCTTTCTCACCTATCTATCTCTTTCTATCTATCTTTCTATACCCCCCAAATCGTTCCATAACTACAACCGCCAGTTCATATAATTACTGAGTTCGGCTATCAGCCACCAGAAAGTAGAAAATCATTAGTCATCAGAAAGTAGAAAAGAGGAATAAAGGGAAATAAATGTTATTAACAGCCCGGTTTACGGATCGAACCGATTATTCCTCTTCTTTATAAGTAAATCTGTTTTCCTATCCGTGTTTCTCTGTTCAGGGGGACCTTATTCCTTGGATGGGAGATTTTCTTCCGGGTCTTCTTCATCACCCGGTAGTCCTATTATTATAGCTCCCTCCAGTTCTTCGTCCTCCCAGCCGTCCTGGTGAGTCATCACTTTTTCGTTTAAGTTATGATATAAAAAAGATACGGTTTTTGTCTGGGCTTAAACCCCTTTTTTAAGGGATTCTATTTTTATTTACATATTGTATATATAATCTATTTGTTAAAAAACAATGGGTTATTGTCTGTCAGGAGGTTATAGATAGAATGGATTAAGGTTTTTATCTTGGAGCACAAAAAGTAGATATGTACTCTGTAATCTGCAAAAAATGCGGAAAAAAGATAAGCGGGCCTACAAAATCTGTACTGACCACCAATATGACAAAACATTTTGAACAAGAGCATAATATGGAACCACCTCCGGAAATTCTGGATGATATCAATGAATCGGTCAAAAGAAGGATGGATGAAGGCATGTATTGAAACCGAACAATTCATGCAGACTTGAGTAAAGAGTATTTTGGTGATAAGGCAGAGAAGACCACTTACAGAGCCCTATCCAATAGCAAGGGTCTGGCTTTGATTGGTAGTTTTCTGTTTGGGGGTATGCCGGTATGTCATGGGGCTGGAGGTCTGGCAGCTCATTACAGGTTTGGAGCAAGGACTGCTGGATCCAATGTTATGATTGGTGCAATTTTTCTCGCCCTTGCGCTATTGCTGGGGCAACATGCACTCCCCGTGATATACTTGCTTCCTCTCTCTATCCTAAGAATTCTACTGGTTTTTGCCGGCAGCCAGCTGGCCCTCATGGTAGGTGACGTGAGGGAGAGAACGGACTTATTTGTGGTAATAATCATGCTGGGGATAACCCTGGCCACCAACCTGGCTGTAGCTTTTATTGTAGGAATAGCCCTGGCCTACATCTTTAAGATAGGTAGATTGAGTGTGTAGTTATAGTTGTGTTAAAAGAACATGGAAAATACTTTTAATGATTTTCAACCGCGGTAATTTCAGTATTTAGTTATACGAAAAGTTTTATAATAGTATTTTCTTTACAAATATGAATCCGGTGAGTTAGCATGAAAGTTAGCGAAGTTATGAACAGGAAGGTAGAACTAATTGAGCCTGAAGCAACTGTTTTGGATGCAATAGAGAAATTGGTGGATAAAAGGATCAGGTCGCTGGTGGTCAAACCGGACAAGGAAGGAGACACTTATGGAACAATCACTATTAGAGATATAGTGTACAAATGCTTGTCTGAAGGCATGGAACCAAAAAACATCAAGGTCAGAGAAATAACCTCTAAACCACTGGTCTATGTGGAGAAAGACATGTCTGTTGAACATGTGCTGGAACTGATGAAAAAATTTAATATTGCTAGAGTCTTTGTAAAAGAAGAGAACAAGGTCGTTGGTGTGGTTGCCTTAATGGATGTTGTGGCCATGTGCCTGGTAAATAAGAAATTATGAAGTTCAAGATTTTTGGAGAAAAACTTGAAAAAGAAGTAGTTGATGATATAGAGGAGTTTATTGAGTTTCTCTGCTCTTCGTGTGAGCTTTTCAGGGACGGTCTGGAGAATGAGGACAGACAGAAAATCTCGAGAGTACTTGAAATGGAAAATGAGGGAGATGTATTTCGGAGGGAAATAGCTTCCAAGATACATGAGGGAGCTTTTCTTCCCTACTTGAGACCCAACATCTACAAGCTGATCGAGCTAATTGACGAGGTCCTGGATACTCTGGAGGACGCTGGAGTTAATTATATCAAAATAGGTATCAAAGACAACATTAAAAACGATGTTTTGGAGATATCCAGTCTGAACTTAAAGGCATGCAGGGTTTTCTTGAAAGCCTTCAACTCTTTGTTCAAAGGCGAAGAAGATTTGAGAGAAACTACTCTGGCAATAAGAATATATGAAAAGAAAGTGGATGAAATAAAATACGATTTGATGGATAAGCTCTTAAAAGAGGAGGTAAATTTTTGGGAGGGAAAAATTCTTTCAGATTTTATATCCAATCTGGTAACCATTACCGACTTGATTGAGGACGCAGGGGACTTAATTCAGATGATCAACGTTAGCATAAGATGATTGAGCTTGCCTTAATAGCCTGTTTCTTAATAGCTTTTAGTATTGGCTCCAATGATTCCTCCAATGCTTTTGGAATCAGTATAGGGTGCGGAGTCCTATCCTTTAAGAGAGCAACTTTCCTCATCCTGTTCTTCGTGCTGGCTGGAGCAATCATTCAGGGTCGGGAAGTAATGGAAACCACAGGAAAGCTGGTACAGCTTAATGCAAATGCTCTGGCCCTTTCCCTCGCCGTGTCGGCAGCACTGATAATTCTCTCCAACTGGAGAAAGCTGCCAGTATCCAGCCATCAGGTGATAGTGGGAAGTCTGGTGGGATCAGGATTCGCCTTCAACCTGGCAGTGGACATGGATTCGCTCATGAGAATCGTGTTGTCTTGGGTGATATCCCCCTTTGGGGCCTTTTTTCTGGCCATATTTACATTTCTATTAATTGAAAGAGTGGTCCTCAAGTACTCCTTCATAGAGATCGAGAGAAGCCTCAGAGCTCTGCTTCTCATAAGTGGTATTTTAATCGCTTACAATACTGGTGCCAATGAGCTGGCTACTGCTCTGGGCCCCATAGTTTATTATGAACTCCTGGGACAGACTTTAGCATCCACTATCGGAGCCATCCTCATCTGGGTAGGAGCAGTTTTGTTGAGCTTCAGGGTAATAGAAACTGTGGGCAAAGGTATCACTGCTCTGGACCCCCAATCGGGATTTGCCGCCCAATTTGGGGCAGGATTGAGTGTGTGGATCTTCACCTCTCTGGGTATGCCCATTTCCACTACCTACTGTATAATCGGGGGGATCAGTGGTGTGGGAGCCTTAAAAGGCCTGAGAACTGTGAAATTAAACCTCATCAAAAGAATAGTAATTAACTGGTTTATGGTGCCTATTCTGGCCGCAGTGATCTGTTTTGGTATGGCAAGAGTAATATTTTGAATTTAGAGCTATTCAAACTTAAGTTCGAATGAAATCCAAATAAAATCCAAACATTTAGACCTGAATGTCCCAGTGATCCATGAGTTTTTCCACTTCTACGTAGTTGTGGACCAGCTCTTTAATTCTTTTTATTTTGGGCTCTCCTTTGATCCTTGCGTGCCCGAAAATCTCGTCAAGTCTTTCTATGGTGCTTAAAGTGTCTTCCTTGACCAGAATGATAGGTATGCCCTTCTCCTCAGCTTTGCCCAGCACCACTTTAGAAGGCTCAAGATTACCGGTGAGCAGAAGACATTTTACGTTTGGCATCTCCAGGGCGACAATCTGCAGATCCGAACGGTCTCCACCAGTTACAACGGCAGCATTTCTGGTTGCTCTGAAGTATACCATCGCCGATTGAGGCGACATAGCTCCGATAAGAAACCTCTCTACTATGATATCTTTCTGGGGCTCTACCAAAAATTCTCCCTGCAGACCCTCCTTGATCTCGCTGATATAAAGTCCGCTGAGGACAGGATCAGTGGGCAGCATACCCATGACTTCTAAGCCGTTTTTAGCCAGAAGCGGAATGGCAATACTCTGAACATATGCTCTTTTATACCCTCCTATCTGATTGAAAATTATTGTTTTGAGCTTTTCTCCAAATACCTCTTTGGCCACCAGTGTTTTGTCCAGCACGAAGTCTTTGGTGTACTTGACTATCATTAAAACCTCTAATTGGAGTATGGAACTCATTTCAACATCACTGAGGCCGATAATTGTTCCCACATCGTAATCCAGGGCACCTTCAATAAGAACCACATCCTTATCTTCGGCGATTTTTTTATAGGAATCGAGAACGCGTTTCTTAAGTTCTGAGGGGTTGGCAGAGTTGATGAACTCAATGTAGGGACTGTCCAGGAGCACAGGACATATATCGCCTATATCATCGCCAGTATCCAGAACCTGAGAGGTGCTGTAAGCATCTTCATCAACCAGTCTATCACCAAAGTAAGTTGTTCCCACCCCGAATGGCTTGAAGTAACCTATTTTGAGCCCTTTTTTCCTGAAAATCAATCCCAGAGCGATTATTATCCCACTTTTTCCCGAATATCCCTCCACAGAGGAAACCAGAATACTTTTCGCCATCTTACTCCTCCTCAACACCTTTTATTATTTTAAAGTCAATTGCATAATAACCTTTCTCAAAAACCTTTATGGGATTTATATCCATTTCCATAATGTCTGGAAAGTCAACACTCAGCTGGGAAACTTTGAGCAGCACATCTACTAGTGAACCCACGTCTGAATGCTCTCCTCCTCTGACCCCCCTCAGGACAGGGTAGGCTTTGATTCCCTTGACCATCTCCTCAGCATCCGCCTGATTGATAGGGGCAATTCTAAAGGTAACATCTTCAAATATCTCCACGTAAATTCCCCCCATTCCAAACATCAGAAGGGGGCCGAACTGAGGGTCTCTCTTTACTCCCACGATGATCTCTCTCCCACCCTCTAACATCTTCTGTATCATTACTCCATCTATTCGAGCATTCCCAATGTTCTCTGCTCTCATTACAATGTCAAAGAATGATTTCTTTACACCTTCTCTCTCCACATTGACCTTCACACAGCCCACATCGCTTTTGTGGATGATGTCGGGGGAAACCACCTTCATCACTACTGGATAACCGATGCTATCCCCTATCTCCACAGCTTCACTGGCAGTTCTGGCCATACCGTAAGAAGTTGTATTTATTCCATAGGCCTGCAGGATTTCAAATGCTTCAGTACCTACCACTTTACTCCTATCAACTTCGTGCAGAATCTTTCGTACCCTGGATTTATCCACCCTTAGTTTGGGTGGTTTGGAGCGCTTCTCTCTCTTAGCCTTATCGTAGTTCTTGACTGCAGAAAAGGACCTCAATGCTCTACCCGGATCGAGAAAGTTGACTATACCCGCATCCTTTAGTTTTTTTATGGCTGGAAGAATGCTTTCTCCTCCCATAAAACAGGTTAGAACTGGCTTTGAGATGGAGAGCAGGTAATCTGCTGCTTGGTCAAAGTCTATCTGGGCAGTAGGTGTTAAAATGGTGATGATTCCACCCACCCCTTCATCTTCCGCCACCGCACGAACAGTATCCCCAAATCTCTGAGCATCTGCGTCACCCAGTATATCTACCGGATTGTATATGCTGGCTTCAGGCGGTAAGATCTCTTTAAGCTTTTTCAGAGTTTCTTTGTGGAAGTTGGCCAGCTCGAGATCGAAATCGTCAATGGCGTCTGCAGCCATAACTCCCGGACCTCCAGAATTGGTTATTATTCCCACCTTACCCTTGAAATCCTGGACAGAGGAGAGGACCATAGAGTAGTCAAAGATCTCCTCAATAGAGTTGGCCTGAACCACTTTGCTCTGCTGAAAAGCTGCTTGAAATGCTGTATAACTTCCCGCAATGCTGCCGGTATGGCTGGACGCTGCTCTTGCACCCGCATCTGTCTTACCGCTTTTCATAACGATAATAGGCTTTTGCTTGGACACTTTTCTGGCGACCTTTATGAACCTTCTGCCGTTTTTGATCCCCTCAAGATAAACTATAATGGCCTTTGTCTGCTTATCCTTCGCCAGCCACTCTATAAAGTCTGATTCATCCAGAACAGCCTCGTTTCCTAGTGATACTATCTTGCTGAAACCTATGTTCTGGGATACGGCCCAGTCGATAATGGCCAGGATAAACGCTCCTGACTGGCTTAAAAAGGCAACATCTCCTCTGGGAGGGATCGTTCGGGAAAAGGTTGCGTTGAGGTTCAGGTGGGTGTTGATGATCCCCAGACAATTGGGCCCAACGAGATTGACATCGTATCTTTCTGCCGCTCTCACCACATTTCTCTCCAGCATGGACCCCTCTTTTCCGGTCTCCTTGAATCCTGCAGAGATGACCACCACATTTTTTGTCCCTTTTTTACCGCACTGTTTGACTGCATCGACAACTCCCTCGGCAGGAATGGCGATAATAGCCAGATCAGCTGGGGGAGCATCTTGAATTGAAGGATAGCACTTTATATCCAGTATATCATCATAAGATGGATTTATGGGGTAAAGCTGCCCCTCAAAACCCTGGAGGAGATTTTTGAGAATGGTGTTTCCTACCTTACCCTCTTTAGGTGAAGCACCGATAACGGCCACACTTTTAGGATCGAACAGCTCCTGCATCCACAGGTGCGTGGTATTAGAGGTATATAAGTATTTGTCACAGAAAAACAGAAAATGTATTATCTGCAATAAATTTCGTCAACATTTAAGTAGTGGGCTCAGAGAGCATG
>CAZQTT010000024.1:13323-31252 GCA_964596255.1 uncultured archaeon | reverse complement strand
TAAACACTAATTTTCCATGGCATATCTTTGGGTCGGCTGTTATCCACTTCATTAATTTTATATTTATGGTATACCTTTCGATTCAGCTCATCCTGAACAGATATCTAACCCCAAGCCAGAAACCTTTATCCTTCCTAATTGGTCATTAATAACCAACCACCCAACCCACCCACACATAACATGATCTGACCGGGGAAAACCTAACCTTTTACCTCCGTTATAAGACCTCTCCTCTAACACATCTGACAATCTTGGCCTGAGCATAAGGCTCCCTCTGATAATGCAAACCTCTAAGCACACCATACTCGGACCTAGAATGATTGTCCTGAATGAACTCTCCCTCAACCCCATTGGCCTCAAAAACCTCCCTCTTGTAGGTCTCCATGAAGAATTCTCTTTCATCCCCAAATACCCTGGGCTTCACCAGGATCACTTCGGGGATCTCCATTCTCTCGAACTCGAAGGGCATGGTATCACAGGTCTATAAACTCTAAGAACTTCTCTTTCTCGTTGAAGCAAACCTTGAACTCCTCAAAAACATCTTTTCTTCCCAGGATGTTAAATCCGATGCCTAGCTTTCTTGAGAACCCAATCTCTGCATTAAACTCTTTTTCTGCAATTTGAACTGTGATCTGGTGATAGTAAACCGGTATGAGCGATCCATCTCCAACTGTTACATATGCCTTCTCACCCTGTTCCAGATCCAGATCCAGAATATCAGCGATTTCGGAATGAAATATGCTGTAACTGGCTCCAAAATCCACGTATGCCCTGAACTCTGTCCACTCTCCAGTTCCATGTTTGAATTTTACAGGAACAATGGGCAAATATCTCCCTCAAAATCTGATGTAAGGGTATATCATAATAGGGTTACCATCTCTTCATCTGTAGGTAGATAAACAATTGATACTTCTTTATCTGGATATTTCTCTTTTGCTTTTTTGAATACCTCTAGTTCACTGTCCCCGATTGCAACCAGTTCGTCATCAATAATAGCAATATATTTTCCAGGGTATTTTTCCGATAATTCCTGTGAATGTTTAAGCAAATACTCATTTGATTTCATCCCCATAACCCCCTTATTTAATTGATTGTAAATAAAATTGATGGTTTAGAAGCTCTCTAAGTCCTCCCCTCCAAGTGAACTTCAAATCCTTTTTCTTTTCCTGACTCCTCCTCTCTAAAAGGAACTCCATGTAATCTATCACTTCTCTTTTTAAGTCATCAGGCAGCCTCTTAAAGAGCCTCTCAATTTCTTCCATCTTAACACCAATATTGAATTTTATTTTATGTATTCTTAATCTTAAGTCTTTTTGCACAGGGATTATATGGAAATTTATAGGGTTACCATTCCGCCTCTCTTTAGTTAATCTCAACTTTTTCAAGAAAATCAACCCTATCGAAATCTCCGTCAAAGGTTGCTATTTTCTTTATTTTATAGTATCTGCATGTTGCTGCTATCAAGGCATCATTAGGTAAAAGTCTAAACTTCTCCATTAATTCTCTAATTTCATCTATATCTTGGTGGTCTTTGAGCACGGCAACATCAAAATCGTCCAGCAAATTGAAGAACTTTTCAAGCCCGTCTCTAAATGGTTTATAACCGTTCTCGGCCACGAATTTTTTAAATGCTCTGCTGGACTTAATATCGAATTGCTTCTCAGCAATTTTCCTACATATAATGAACATCGACTCATTTACTACAATAAACGGCGTAAAAAATCGTCAGCTTACAAATATTTTAGTTGCTTTATCTGTTAGAGGGGTCTCAAAGAGAAAGTTGTAGAATACATTTGTATCTAAGATCACTGTATCTGTGCCTCCTCTTCAAAGTCCTCCAGTTCTTCACCAGCCTCTCCAAGAACACCTCTATATGATTTTATGATGTCTTCCTTGCTCTCAGTAATCGAAACTCTGTACTTCCTTTTTTCTCTTAATTCAACCTTGTCAAGAGGCTTCAGAACCCCATTTTCGTATATAACATCTATCACCTTTGGCATTCATATCACCTTGATACTATTATTATGTTTTTCAGTCTAAAGCATTTCGATTAAAGCTTCATCTGTAACTTAAATAAATCCTCTATCCATCCACTCTGAAACTTTGACGTTGATCTCTTTCAATATCTTCACCTTAATTTATGGTAACAATTCTGTAATGCTAACAAAAGTTTATTCTAGCTGTGAGCTTGTTTTCGAGTCAGGCTAGCTAACCTAGCCTTCAACCTTAACTCCCAAAGCCCTCTCTATAAACTGCATTTGTTTCTCATCAAGCTTGGATAACAGAAACTCTATTCCTAATACTTCTCCATTCTCATCGATATCTAATACCACATTATCAGCTAATGGCTCAGATTCAGCAACTTCTCCTTTCTTAAGCCTCACGTACATGGCGTTTACTTTAGGGTCAAATTCGACTGAAGCCATATCTCTTCAACCTCTCTTTATCTACTTTTAAATTGTTTAGCGCTATTTCATCCTTTTCCCTCAATCTCAACGGCACCACGACATACTTGTCCTCAAATTGTTTAAATGCAGCTTTCCTACCATGTCTAACATTAATTACTTCTTTTGCCTCCTCAATTGTCGATTTTACTTGTTCAAGTGTTATTCCTCGCTCCTCAAGCCTATTTAAAGCATGATCTGATGCAATCACAACCAAAACCTCATTTCAAGTATGTAATAGATTTTCATATCAACTTATCTCAATTATATAGTTTTTTATATCCGGGTATAGCTTTCTGTGATATGGGCTCTGAGCTTGCTTCCCAAGAACTCTACTCTTATAACGATATCATAATTGGTTAAACTTTTTGGCTGCTTCTCTTAAAAGAAATGAACTCAATATTTTAGCTCCTTCAACAGACTCTCCAGTTTCTCCACTTCTTCAACTGCGTTTCTCCATTCGATACTGTCTTCCCACATGCTGTGATCATCTACAGGAACTTTCTTTTCCTCAATTTTGTCCTCCAGCTCATCCAGTGAGCATCCATACTTCCTGCTGAACTTATCGACAATAGCTTTATAATAATCAAGCTCATTAGAAAGCCTCTTAACGAGCTCTTCCCTCACATCATGTCTGATCGCAGGCATAAACCGTTATATGAAGAATATTTTTTATTAAGTTTTCCTCAATTACCATTTCACTTTCCAGGGAGTCGAATCAAGCACCTTCTCATCCGCAAGAGGCTTCCACCACCACTCATTATCTAAATACCACTTGACGGTATCACTCAAACCCTGTTCAAAATTGTGTTGAGGTTTCCATCCCAATTCAGTGATCTTGGAAGAATCTAAACTGTACCTAATATCGTGTCCCGGTCTGTCCTCCACGAACTCCATTAGATCCGGTTTACCCATTACCTCCAGAATCTCTGAGACCACCTCCACATTGGTCTTCTCCTCACCACTACCAATATTGTAGATCTCTCCCCTCTCACCTTTCGATTCAGCTCATCCTGAACAGATATCTAACCCCAAGCCAGAAACCTTTATCCTTCCTAATTGGTCATTAATAACCAACCACCCAACCCACCCACACATAACATGATCTGACCGGGGAAAACCTAACCTTTTACCTCCGTTATAAGACCTAAACGTTCGCACGAACTGACAATCTTCTTCGCAAGAAAACTCCTAAAAAACCTAAAATAAAAATGTTTAAAAATATATCTATAACCTATATCTAAGAATGATTTTTACAGATCATGCAAAAGATAGGCTAAAAGATATGAAATAAATGAATCGGACATCGATTTTGTTCTAAAGAACTATGAAAAATTGTTCTTGGAATTGAAAACAGGCAGAAATATTGCTGTAAAACACTGGAGAGATAAACATCTAATTGTAGTTTTTGAGAAGAATGATGCAGTCGTAATAATTACAAATTCCTGCGGTAAAATTGATAAGGTTAGAAAGAGAGTAGAAACAGGAAGGTGGCTGGAATTATGAATGTTGAGTACGACAAAAAGGCAGATATCGCCGCTAAATTCTCAGATGAGGGGTCAGTGGATTCTGAGATGGTGGATGACGATGTAGTCGCCTACTACGATGAGAACGGACAGTTAGCCGGCTTCGAAGTCTGGAGAGTTAGGGAATTGGTTCTCCCCCAATTCCTGCAGCTGATAAAGGAAGTGAAAGGTGTTTAAGTCCAGAGCCGCTACAATGGCTAAAAACCAACCTCAGCATCTTCAGGGTTTCTGGTTTGGTCAAAATATAATCAGAAAGGTTTATTTAAATTGTTATGTAGAAATAGATTAAATGATTGAAAAAAAGTATCAGAGGGCTATTGCAGAATTTGTTAAAAGAGCATTGGAGAATCATAAGAACAGTATAGAGAATATAATCCTTTTTGGCTCTGTTGCAAGAGAAGAGGCTAAAGAAGATTCAGATATCGACATTTTAGTTGTGTGGAAAGGAGACGAGGCAAAAGGGTGGAGAATTATGACTGAAATAGCCTTTGATGTTTTACTTGAAACTGAAGAATATATTTCGGTAAAAGTTCTTAGTTCAACGGATATGAATACTCAGAATCCGTTTGTAAGGAATGTTATGGAGGAGGGCGTAAAGATTGTATGAAGAATACATTCAAATGGCCGAGGAAAGATTAAACGCTGCAAAATATCTTTTCGAGGGAGAATTTTATAATGACGCTGTAAGCAGGGCATACTATTCCATGTTTTATGCTGCTAAAGCGCTTTTAGCCTTAAAAGATTTATATCCTAAAGCCCATAAAGGTGTAGTTTCAAGATTTGGTCTTGAATTCGTCAAAGAAGGATTTATAGAGGATATCTACGGCCGAGCTTTTGTTCATGCTAAAGATAGAAGAGAAGCTGCGGAGTATGACATCGAAAAGAGAATTAGCAGGGAGGAAGCAGAATCGATAATAGACGATGCAGATAGGTTCTTAGAGAGGATGAAAAGAGCGATAGCTGAATCTAAAACAAAGTAGGACCTCATTCAAGCTTATTTGCAAAAGCTGACCAGAAATCAATAGTTAAAAAACAGGCTACACCATTAAGTTGCCAGAAAAAAGAAGCTGTGGAAAGTGTATCACATCATAAGTGAAGGTAAAAATTCATCTTATATGGTTTTGTTGCAAGAGGGGATAACAGATGATCTAAAAATCACTTATATTATATAATAGAATAGAAAATAAGAGTCAACGGTGAAACCGATGGATCTTGAATACGATGAAAATAGGATATTAATTAAAGATAAGGTTCTTACATCACTGGATAAGTTCGTTCTGGATTTTATGGGATTACTTGAGGAGCATGTCGACTACGTTGTTGTGAGCGGATATGTGATCATCCTCTTTGGCAGGACAGTGGTACAGAGGATATTGATGTAATAATTGGGCGTATGGATAAAGAAGAGTTTGCCTCTCTTTACAGCGAACTCCGAGAAGAAGGCTATTACTTTCTGAATCCTGAGGATGTGAATGGATTGTATGGGATGCTCCAGGAAGGTTTAAGGATTAGAGCTGCTAAGGAAAATACGATAATCCCTAACATCGAACTGAAGTTCATCAAAGATGATTTTGACAGGTATTCAATTGATAACAAGCTAGAAGCTTTTATTGACCACTTCAAGGAATTTGTTTACGGAAAGGACTGCTCATCCAGCAGAAACCTCAAATTTGACATGGTATTCCTTTTTGATTACTTTAGCGGCATAATCTATGGCTTCTCTAATCATCTCTTCACTTAAACCTGGGTACTCATCGAGAATGTCTTTGATGTTCATCCCAGAACCAAGTAGTTCGAGTACATCACTAACCAGTATCCTTGTACCTTTAAACACTAATTTTCCATGGCATATCTTTGGGTCGGCTGTTATCCACTTCATTAATTTATATTTATGGCATAGTTATAGATAATGCCTTTCGATTCATCTCATCCTGAACAGATATCTAACCCCAAGCCAGACCCCGTCTTAAAGCATATTTTTTAAACCTTTATCCTCTTTATCCTCCCCCACTTGTCATTATAACCAACCCCCAACCCACCACACACAAACCCCTCGCAATCAACATAATCTGGAGAAAAAACTACCTGACCTTTTTACCTCACCTTATATGCCCTCAAACAGCTCTCATGAACTGGCAGTTTTCTGATTGCAATCTAAAAGAAAAACATCACCTAACTAAATTAGTATTCTCCCTCCAGCTTCTTAGCTGCTATCCATCCCTCCTCGGTAAGTCCATAACTAATTCCTGAGGGGTGTGGCTTAACGTATAAGTAACCCTTCCTCTTGAGCTTATCAACACTTTTTTTAACTTTACCGTGCTGGTGAGTGGGAAAACCCTTACAGATGAATTCAACACAGTGCATATTGAGAAAAATCTAATCCCCAATCTTTTTCAGGATCTTGGCGTATAGGTCAGTAGAACAATACCATCCACTCTCTATCATTTTATCTACTGTTTCTCTAGTATCATCCTTACTGATCACACCCCTCTTTAGTAGCGAAAAAATGAGGTAGATCGTGCCCCTACAAGGGATACCCTCAGCCTCAGCAATTCTCCTGGCGTAATCCTCATCCATTATGACAGTACCATTTCTTTCCCTAGTTAAAACAAGCACCTCAATGTCTGCTTGGCTTAAATTCTCGTTCCCTTTAAGTTTATTATAGAATTCAGGCTTACCTGCATCTGCATCTGCATCTGCATCTAAATCTTCTATTTTAAAAACCCCCTCATCAACCAATCTCTCGATTATTAGTGCATCCGGCTTCCCCAGCTCTTTACCTTTAACCACTACTTCTTGAAATACACTATGTGGTATAATTAGCTCTGTATCCATTATCTCCAGTAAATGGAGGTTATCAGTTTTTGCCAGGTAGATGAGGGGAGTGGCATCAAAAATGAGGGTCATTCAAATTCGAATTCAAGATCTTTTAAAACTCGTTCATCTTTTATCCAGGTTATCTTCCTGTCTTTAATGAGTTCTGCAAAATCCCACACATTCATACCAGCAATTCCTGCTGCCTTTAGAAACGATATCTTTCCTTCTGCAAGCTTTTTTACTGCTTTTTCTTTCTTCCACTCTTTAACTGCAATCGATAATAGTTTCCTTATAGCTACACTTCTTTCAAGCTCTTCTTCAGCAACAAATTCTTGTATATCTTTTTCAAGGTCTTTGGCTATCCGTGCAGAAATCACAGGCATTAGTATACAATGTATAATAAGTATACAAAAATGTTTCGGTTCCTTATAACACCGCGAATTCTCTGACTTCTTTTGATCTGACCCTATAGGTTACCCCCTTGATAACTTGAAGTATCTTCTTTTTCTCCATACCCCAGGGATAGATGAGATTCTTCTTATCTACAACGCTTATATTACCTGATTCTAAAAGCACCACATTCTCCTTTCTAAGGGGTCTTATAATCCTGTATAGATACGAACTATTGATTTTAAACCTATCCAAAAGCTCTCTGACAGTTATTTCTTCTTTAACTGCCTCTACTTTATATAGTTTAGGATACAAAGGATACAAACATCTTCCAACTTATTTTGGGGAGCATATAAGTTTGTGGTAACAGTAACCATTATAATGAAACCTAATCAAAGACCTCTAAACCACTCCACCCCTCAACCCATCCTCACTTAAGCTGGCTCATAAACCATTCTCAACCTTCAGTCCCCCACAGAATTCCTTGATATCCCCTGGGATCCCCCATCTCACCTTGTTGGTTAACTCCATAATCCTATGGGCTAACTGGATAAACACTTCCCTTCCAGCAGCATAAAAACTCCATCCCATTGCCTTAACCACATCCTTTAGGAACACAAGGGCTTGGTCTGCTTCCTCACATAATAACCAGCTCATCCCCATTCAATGCTCTAATGATGTGGGGTACCACTGCAGCATAATCAGAGTAAGGATTCTATTTAGGGCCATAGATGTTGAACTACCTCAAGGAGACAGTATCCAGACCATAAACACTCCCAAAAAAATTACAGTAATACTCGGCAGCCAACTTGGAGACTGCATAAGGGTTTCCAGGATGAGGCAGGATATCTTCACTGATGGGTAATGCACTGGCATCCCCATACACAGCACAAGAAGACGCACTCACCACCTTCCTAACCCACAATCTCTAGCCGCGACCAACACATCCCCTAACAAAATCACATTCAATTACCAGAAAAAAAAAGAAGAAAATTTGTGGAAGAGTATATCACTACACTTAATAAATGGAGATATCGGATATCATAAACGCAATACAATCCGGGTAGATCCGCATCACTGACCATGCAGACGAAGAAACTTAGAGCGATAGACTTTCATATGAGGAGACGATCTTCTTGGTATTCACAGGTGAAGGCCTGATCCTGATAAATGTATAGATTGGAGAAAAAGGAGAAAAAATAAAATGATATGAGACCTTTTGAGAAATGTCCAGTTTGTGGAGGAGTGATTGAAGAGAAAGAGGTGGAGAAGTTATCGGAGGTGGCGTTCGCGCAGCTACCATAAAAATGAGGGCAGAGGTGTTATGACTGCGGTGAACGCCTATACCTGTATTCCCAGGAGACTGTAAAGCGATTTGAAGAGATAAGGAGAAAACTTGAAAGTGGAGAAGTGTCCACATTTAAACAAATGGGAAAGTCTTTTCAGGTTGTTTATATAATAAAATAAAAATATTCTTTTAATTACTCACCCTCTGCCCTCTGCTTTGCGTAAGCATTACTAACTACAACTGCTTAAGGCCCTATCCACGCCTCCTCAGCAATATATAAGAAAGCACTAAAAGCAATACCGCTGAAATACCCCCAATGATGGTGATCTGAGGCCCAGAAAGAACTCTACTGGGAGTAGGTGTGGGTGTAGAGTCCAGTTGGTCCTCAGTTTCATTTTCTTCCTCTTTTTTATTTGGACTCGAAGTTGGGGGAATAGAAAGCATAGAAATATTAGATTCAGGAGTGTCAGCAGGAGTAGTTGTTGGAGTAGAACTGGGAGTAGTTGTTTGTAGCATAAAAGTACTGCCACCCCCACCTCCTCCACCTCCACCGCTTGAACCTGAACCTGTATCTAATGAACTGACCGCTATCTCTCCATTGCTAACAGTATAATTGACTTCCTTATAGCTAATATTGAACAATGATATCACACTGACATTCAACTCACTCTCTCCATTATCTACTGGCTTTAATTTCAGGGAAGCAAAAGTGACATTACCGCTCACACCCGTGCCAAAGGTGTTTACGTAAACCCATCCGGCTTCATTGTTGTAGTTGTGAGTAACTACTCCTATATCTCCTTTTGAGGCTCCAGTAACATGAACCACAGAGGGATCATAAGAAATATTCAGCTCACCACAACCCAGATTGCGGGCATCTTTCACCACTATAGGAGCCTCCACTGGATCGGATTCTGCTTCCAAATTGTCTATACTCACCATAGCTCCAGAAGCTGTTCCCGTGAAGATCATAACCAGTAAAACAACCACTGATTTAATTGGTTTAAACATCAGGGCATCGCCTCATATCCTGCCTTATACCTCGCAATGTAAACTGCATCCTTCATATCCACTTCCCCATCACCCCCAGGATCTCCTTTAGACCCAACCACATCTCCCACCAAATCAGGTGGTGGGTTAGACGCCTCTGGTTCAAGATCCGCAAGGTATCTGGCAATGTAAACTGCATCCTTCATATCCACTCGATTATCTCTAAAAACATCTCCCCTTCTGAGCACAGTAAGGTCAATTGTAGTTGTGTTGGTGTTCCCATCGTTATCCGTGGCTGTAACCGTCAAATGATGGGTTTCATTAATTCCTGCGGTAGCAGTAGTGTTTATAAAGTAATTATTGCCTTGGGCCGTCATTTCCTTTACACTCCCCCCTACAGGTGAGAGATCAATACTAACTGACTGAACACCACTATCATCGGTTACTTCTACCTGTAGTTTAGAAGTTAGTGTTCCTGAAGGCTTTGTCCTTCCATTGTCATTCAGAACTGTAATGGGGTTTGCTTGAGCATTAGATAGAATCGGTGGTTCTCCTGAGTCGTTGGTGGTAATTCTATAATTATACCAACCTTCTCCACCCTGACTGAACTGCAACATACCATTGGAATTAGCATCAACAGATTTCTGGAGATTGCCATCCCTATAAAGGCTAAAACTGGCAGAACTTTGAACCTTAAAACTGTAATCTGTCTCTTGGCTTCTGTAAGCTCTAAACTCAACTAATGACTCACTGAAATTGGTCAAAGCCAAAAAATTATTCCCATCACTTACCATATTTATATCACCTGATTCACCCACCACAAAATCACTGTTATTTAAACCAGTATTCCTGAACTCGCAGTGAGTGCTGTTACAGTAAAATTCACCCTCTTGAGACTCAGTAAAGTTGAAGGTCCAATTAGTGTCCTCTGGACTAAATTTAGCAGCTGGATAAATGGTAGTAGCTTGAACTATTTGCACAGAAATTGAAATTAAAATTGAAATTAAAATTAAAACTAAAAAAATGAGCACAAGTTGAGAGTTTGTTATCCTCATCAAACCACCTAAGGCTGGCACAGGTAGCACCAGTTAGAACTCAGTTGGGTGGTAACGAAGTCGTAGTTGTGGCCTGCGCAGTCATTGACGTACGTATCTCTCACCAGCAACTTGTCCTCAGAGTTACTGGCATAAAAACAATCTCCGTAATCTTCACTGCCGACACCAGTTATCCTGGATTGCCTTACAGTAGAATTATCTGGGTTGTTTATCTTTATACCGCCCTGGTGATAGTTTGTAATGTTAATCCCGTCAATGGTAAAGTGATAGCCGTCTGCATATATTCCCACACTGTTCTTAGATGCTCTACTGTCTCCAATTAGCTTGAAATCCTTTAAAACCACGTTATCAGCAGCTATGGATATAGTATGGTTAACACTGCCTTCGTGGTGGATGACAGTGCCGTCTCCTTCACCGATTAGCTTCACCTGACTATTGATCATGAGCCCGGATAAAGAGTAGGATCCGGCAGTCAGTCTGACCTCACCCTCTGTTTTGCTTATGGCGGTTGCTATAACCTCCCTATCACCCCCGCTAACCAGTTGGCTCCCGTTGGCCCAGTATGCTGCCGTTTCTCCCTCTTGTAGTGAGGCCCAAGGTGTGTGGGAGTTAACGATCACGATAGATGAACCGGAGATGGGGAAATCGCCGGCAGAAGTGTTCCACAATACACTGCCTGTCTCACTCCTAAGCTCTTTTACGTAGTAGGTGCTATTATTAACGTCTATTTTCAGATTACCGCCTTCATCAAAAATCTTGTCGAAGTAGAGATACTCTCCCACCATTCCTGCCTGAGTTATCCCCGCTGCCAGACACAGAATCAGTGTTATGGTCCAGATGTTGGGTTTAAGTGAGTCAATTATTCTCCTCATAACTTGCTGAAAACTCTCATGGGAGGTTTATAAGTTTGTGGTAATAGTGATAATGATGATGAAAACTAAGAACTATAAGTTGATTACATATACATATTTATACTCTCCAAACCCCCACATGACAGAACAGAATAAAAAAATTGAGGGGACTCATCTATTTCTTCTCCCTAACAGAACCATCCCCAACAGCCCAACCGCAAGCAGAGCCATAGTAGGAAGCTCAGGAACTGGAGCACATGGTGCAGGACTTGAGAGAGAAGGATAGTAATATACTTCCTCTTTCCCTTCCTCGTCATCATATATGCTGGCATCTATGGTCTCATTGGTTGTCTGGTTCCAGTAATTTTTAGTTGCGTTAACCGTTACCCCCTGATCGTTGTAGAGCTGCCACTCGTAACCGCCGGAGGTACTGTTGTAAACTCCATTCCTGATGATGTTGTTGAAATTGATTTTATTTTCCATACTATCTCCATTGAGATATATACCCCTATTATTATCGTGAATCCAGTTGCAATACACCTCATTGTTGGGTGAAGAAGTGAAATAAATACCATAAGAACTATAATGAATATTATTCCATTCGATCAAATTGTAGTCTCCATCCTCGACCCTGATATTGAAGTCAGGGTTGCTGTAAATAGTATTGCTCAGGACCGAGTTGCCACTGGATGACGCAAATAAAGAAGAACCATGGATGTTAACACCGACCCTGTTATTATAAACGGTGTTACTTTCAATGAGATTTGAGTCAGTTTCTATAAAGATGCCTTGGTCATTATCGTAAACAGTATTACTTAACACGAGATTATTATTCGCAAATTCGCCCAGATAAATACCATAGGTATTGTTTCTAACCGTATTATCAATAACAGAAGTATTCATTGCTTGATAAAAAGGCAAAGAAATAAAGATGTATATTCCCTTGTCTTCATTATCATAAACGTTGTTTTGCTTAACTACATTATTCTCAGAATAACGAATTGTTATTCCCAGAAAATTGTGGTGTACAGTATTATTGAAGATAAAGTTGGAGTTGCTATTGGATTGCAACCAAAAACCCTGATTGTTGTTACTAATTACATTGCCAGCAATATTGTTATCAACGGATCCTGTCAAATGAATTCCTTGTGTATTATCTCTCAACACATTATTGGAGATGTTATTTCGCTCAGAACCGCTTTCAAGATGTATGCCTTGATTACATCCATCTACAGTATTGTTTTTGATATCGTTTAGGCTGTAACCAACAGCAACATCAATACCAATGTCAGCATTTTTTACAGTGAAACCCTCTATAGTTACGTTATTAGCATTTGATATGATACCGTGCCAGCTATCAGGCTCCACTACACAGTTAGCTGAGCCGTTTTCGGATTTTAAGGTTAACTCCTTTTTAATCTCTACATTTTCAGCGTAATTCCCGTCCTTAACAATTATTGTATCTCCGTTACTTGATTCATTTACGGCATCCTGAATAGAGGAGTAGTCTCCTGGAACGTAGTATGTTTCAGCAGAGACAGCTCCCACCCCAGTCAACCAAAACACAATGAATAAGCTTAACAGTATTTTGAACTTTGACCCTCTCACATTAGACCTCTCCAACTGCTGGAATGTGACATAGTAATTAAAGCATTTCTTATTTTAAATGCATGACTATGACAATGGGGATGAAACTACAACTATAAAAATAAATAGAACCGATGTGGCTGGTTAAGCTTTCCAGCTCAATTCCTCCAGTCCTCTATCATTAATTGATTACCCCATGCATTTAGCCGTATAATTTGTGGATTTTTGGAGTGGTTTAATTTTGTTAATCATTATTCTGTTTGATTTATGTAAAAATATAAATAACTGAAGTGGTAAATTAAGTATTAACACAATTGGAGTTTGATTTAGATGAAAAGGAATTGTTTAGTAGTCCTATTGTTTGTAGCGCTCCTGAGTTTGTCCTTTAGTGGGTGCGCACAGGATAGTGGAGACACCAGCCCAACAACTACACCAACTGCCAGTGATCACCAGACTGCAACGCCTGAGTCAACAGGAGATTCAACTGAAGGTTCTCAAGGGGATATCTACCAGTATTATGAAGGTTATATGGATCTGGAAAAAGGGATGTGGTCCGAGTGGGAAACCAGTGTTAACGGGCAGAAAAGCACCAACAGATACATTTACGCCGGTAAAGGAACCATAGACGGCAAAGAAGCTAAAGGCTTTGAATACGGTTATGAAATGGAAGGACAGGAGTTCACAGCCCAGACATGGACTTCGGTTTCAAACAATAATCCCGTAAAATCGGTTGTGAAATTCCAGGGTCAGGTAATGTGCTATTCCATACCCAACACCAACACGCCTTCTTCAGAAACTCCCAGCGATTATAAACCACAAGAATTAGCAGACAAACCGGACTGGACCCACGGGACGTTCACCACCGAAAGCGGTAAAACCATTGACGTAATAAAATTCCATGAAACACAAAACGGCAAGAAGTACGAGTACTGGGTCAGCAGCGAAGTCCCCTTCGGCATGGTAAAAACCGTGCAGGACGGCAAAACAGTAATGGAGCTAAAGGACTTCGGAACCGACGCAGAACTCAGCATATCCTTAAACGAGGTTAAAAACTGCAAAGAGATGTCCGTTCCCTCTATGCCATAAACCTAATTTTTTAATTTTTATTTCTGTAATATAAACTATAAACAGCTTGGTAAGTATACCTCTCTTAAGATTGACCAGTCAAAAGCAAAGACTAACGAACTAGCTTGAATGTTCTCTTAATACTAGTGGTATCGCGAAGCGATGCCACGCGGCTCCAGAACGCATTTCTGGTTATTAAAGAACGAAAACAAATATTATTCCTTATTCCCTTATTCCTTATTTTTGAGAGTGAAAAATGAGAGGGAGTTTTAATTTTGGGGTAGAAAAATATTAAAGACTGTCTGAGGTTAACTAGTGTTAGCATGAATTACATAGTGTCGGGACTGGAAAGATCTGGAACTTCCATGATGATGCAGCTGCTTTATCATGGGGGGGCTAGAGTTGCCTTCGATAGATCCAGGGAAGCAGATGAACATAACCCCAAAGGGTACTATGAGCTTGAAGAAGGTAAAATTATCAGCAGTCTCATGAGGGGGGACTTCCCCCTGGAAAGATATCGAGACTGGTTTATCAAGGTGACCGCCTACGGCCTCAAGTTTCTGCCCCAGGGTAACTACAAAATAATTTACATGCTGCGGGATATGGAAGAGATACTGGACTCCATGGAAAAGATGTCCGAGGATATCAAAAGAGAAGAGGAAAAACCTCTCCTGGAAAAGCTGAACAGGATTTCCCTCAACCTAATGAAGAGTAGAGAAGACATGGATTTCCTAACCATAAACTACAATCAAGCCATAGAAAACCCCCAAAAGGAGATAGGTAGGATTAACAGCTTCTTGGGGAATATGCTGGACACCAATTCAGCTTTAAGGGCCATAGAACCCCACTTATACAGGAACAGAAGATTATAGATATAGTTAATAGTTATAGATATAGATACTGATTTAGGCTCACTTATATAGTTTGCTTATATGTAAACCTCGTTTATAAACCTTGTTTTAAAGTCCATATTGGTTATAATGGTTATAATAGATAAAAAATCCTCATCTTTTATAACTACCATCCACCATGGAAGGAGTAGATGGAAATTCCAGATCCAATTAAAATAGCTATCGCCGTGGCGGCCCTTTTTCTGGTTCTACCCACTTCTACCGCTCATCTGGAAGACGATCCTCATCAAGTGGACCTGATAGCAGGCCAGAATACTGACGCAGGGGATATCCTGGTGTGGAACAATGACAGTTACCTCTACGTTAAATACGTAACCGACAGTAGTTGCTGTCTGAATGAGACCCACCTCGACATTAACACCTCAGTGGATGGAATACCTCAGACCCCCGGAAATAATAACCCCATACCCGGTAAATTTGATTATAAATCTACTCACAGCTGTGTTAGCAATTATACTTATGTTATCCCTCTCAACTGGAGCTACGGTCAAAAACTGTATATTGCTGCTCATGCTGCGCTCAATATCCAGGAATGCGATGAACAGTGTGAAGAGACAGCCTGGGGTAATGGCACTGAATTCAGTGAGGGAGTTAAGTGGGCCATGTACTTCAACTATACTGTACAGAAACCAGTTTGTCTGGGGACCTGCTGCAACGACTCCCAGTGCAGCGAAGTATACGCAACTGAAATGAACTGTAGCGAGTGCGTTCAGATGGGCAATTACTGGAAACCCCATAAGAATTCTGCCTGCTTCGGGAGCGACCAGCCCTACGACATGTACTTGAGTTATTGTCCTCAATGTACCAACGGCACTGACGATGACAATGATAGCTCTGCAGATTATCCCCTGGATAAAGAATGTACCTGTGGTCTGGACCCCAGCGAAGAAGAACCGCTCCCTCCAGTTCCAGAGCTTCCCACCATGATTCTGATCTCTGTGGGTTCCATGATCCTTATCTACGCTTCGAGGAGAAGATGAGCTGATTTCTCTATTATTATGGTTCTAAAGCTCTAATATTTGTTTACAACCCCTATATTGTACCAGCATTATAACAATCATCTTCACCCGTTTAAGAAATCTCTTTATACATGATATCAAAAATTAAAATGGGGTTCATTTGATGAAAATTAAAGTTATTGGTACTATCGTAGCTTTATTCATCCTGTTCAGTTTAACCAATGTTGTTTCTGCACAGCTTGTAAAGGTAGAATTCAATAACTCTACCTATTATGAGAGCTTCACTCTATTGAACCCCAACAATGGAAACTGGATTGAGATGAAAGGTGGAGACTCGAAAATTGAGTTGCTGGATATAAAATTCATATACAATGGAACCAGCGAAGCTCATTACACTGCAGACAGCAAAAAAGTAAACATTACGACCTATGGAATTGCGGAGAACCAGCCGTATGTTGTGGACTATCCCTACGATGGAAAGAAGAACCACCCCACCCCACTCTATTACCAGAACGACACGGTAAAGGCCAAATTACATACTAATGATAGCTTAAGTGGAACTGCTCACACTTACCTTATAAACACCTACCCCACTAAGGTCAAGGATGCCTTCACTTCTGCAGTTGATGGAAACACCCAACCCCTAAAGAACATGATGAACAATGCGCTCGAGGAGGAAACTATCAGTATCAACCAAGATAACCCGAACCTGAACTTTGGAGAACTTCCTCCCGGAAACTACATTATAGTTGCCACCCTCAACTCTTCCTTTGAACAAAATATCACCTTTTTATCCGCCACGTGTTTCGAAGTAATGGAACACAAATCAATAATAAAGAACTTAAAAAAACAGAACATGGGTTTCAAGCGGTTAAGTGGGACATTTACAATGATGGGGAGTAATCAGGCCAATTACACCTACATCGCTGCACTAATAAACGAAGATTCTACGATTAATTTCACCTTGAAGAGCAATGGAACCAAAGAGTCCACCAACCTTTATGCCAATGACGCCAAACTTATGGACTCCTGGAGTATAGGTGGGGCTGGCTTAAACAACATAAATGCCACTACTGTATATGACTGGATCAATGGCACTTTCACACCCAATTCTGTATCAATAGAGAAGTTCACCAAAACAGGAAATTCATTTGACTTCTCACTTCCAATTGAAGGACTATCCCAAGGTACCTATCAACTTAACATTGGAGCCTGGAACGTAACAAACTCCTCTCAGAAGTTAACTGCTTTCTCCCAGAAAACCATATCCCTTTCAAATCCAAATATTAATAGTGATCTTTTAAGACATGAACCCCCTGATCTAATCTATATGGGGGTGGAAGAGGGAGAACCCTTTAAAGTTATAATAGGGGATTTCACTCCTCAAAAACCCCTGAAATTTGAAATTGATAACTCGGCATTCACTAGTATCAATATCACTGCCAAAGACAATACCAGCAACGTTGAAGTTAATATAACCAAAAACAGTAGTAAGTTTGGCATAACAGCCGGAGAAACTGTTTATGATTACATGAATATTGAAGTAAATCCAGAAGATAGTATTGCCAATACTACTATAAAATTTAAAGTCAACAAATCCTGGCTGGAGCAACGAGACGTTTTTAAGGAAGATGTAGTGCTTCAAAGGTTCCAACAGGAGTGGACACCAATCCCCACAGAAATAGTGAGAGAGATGCCAGACCAAATTATATATAAAGCCAACTTCAGTGATTTCTCCTTGTTTGCCATTACAACCTCCCCTACCACTTCTGCTAAAACAAATACAGGAGGAACAGGAGGAGGGGGCGGAAGGATAGAGGACTCAGACGGAGATGGATATAGCGATATATACGAAATCAAACACGATACAGACCCCCAGAATCCCCAGGACTACCCGGGCCACCCTTCGCCAACTGCTACCGCTACCGCTGCTGCCGCTCAACCAACTGTTACGCCCGTAAGCACGACTACGGCTAAACCTTCTACTCCTTCTTCTACTCCTTCTTCTACTCCTTCTTCTACTCCTTCTTCTACTCCTTCTTCTAC
>CAZQTT010000024.1:0-13223 GCA_964596255.1 uncultured archaeon | reverse complement strand
TCCCACATCAGCTGTGACCACGGTTCCTCAGGCTCAAAGTGAGAGCGATGCTCTTAGGTGGCAACCGATGGAAATCGTGATTATAGCTGTAGCCGTAATCGGTTCCGCCGCGGTAATAATCTACGCAGTGAGGAGATAAATTGAGGAAAAAATTGAGGATAAAACTCATATTGTTAATTTTTCTGCTTACTTTACCTGCAACCAGCGCACAGGTTACCGAATTAGATATAAAACCTCAAACGCCCGTAAAAGGGGAAACTGTTACTCTTGTAGGGAGTGCCACACCACAAGAGGAAGTAAGAATGGAGATATCCTTTCAAAAAGGGGTAAAAGTTCAGAATGAAGAGTATTCATTCTCTCTGGACCAGGTCAAGATACCTAAAGGAGAGAATAAATTTACAGTAATCGCCAATGGCTGTAAAGACTTAAAAATTAGTGTGAAATTCCTTATATGGATCACACTCAGCTCAGAAGCAACCAACGGGACTGCAAGAATATCCAGAAGCGCGCCTTCGGGAACTTACGATATAGTGGTACACGGAAAATCAGTAGAAGATACTGTGGACCTCAAAATAACAGCCACTACCTACTTGAAGGCCAACAGGAGTGGCAAATTCACCTACTCATATGATACATCCTCCATACCGCCTGGAGAGTTCATGGTAACTGCAGGAAGTAAGAAGGAAAAAGTTACACTTCTTTCCCAGACTCCAACTACTCCCACACCTACCTCCACACCTACCTCCACACCTACCTCCACACCTACCTCCACACCTACATCTACATCTACATCTACAACACAAGACTCCCGTTCATCTAGCTCTGGAGGGGGTAGCACGGGTAGCACGGGTGTAGGGACCATTGCAACCCCAGCAGGAACTACACCTGTAGGAATTCCTGAAGAGACTCCATCAATCCAGGTCACCCCAACAGACTCAGACTCCACACAAAAACCTCCAGATTCAACTGAGATAAAATCTCCCTCAAAAACGTCAGTCACTCAGTCACCGGGCACTCAGTCACCACAGAAGCTCAACAACACTGCAAAACAAATGGAAGAAACTAGTTCCAACAACAACTCTACCGATATTCAATCTCCAGGTTTTGCCATCATTGAGGTTATTCTGGTGCTTGCCGCTGTGCTGATATTCAGGAAACTTTCCTAACCAATTTTTGTATCCGATATTCATATAATTACTCTCTCAGGGTCTCCAGCCATTCACTGAACTTCTGCAAGAACTTTTTTCTTCCCTGCTGGATTTCAACCGGCAATTTATTCAACATGTCCACCTTAAAATTCTGGGGATCCTCCACTTCCCATATCTCCACTGGCTTTACACTGAGCCTGGTGTCCGTCTTACCATCCCATTCGTTGACCACCAAATAATCCTTCAAAGGATAGTCGAAAGTTGCGTCTACAGTCAACCAATTTCCATTATAGACCTTAAGGTAGTTGTGGTAGTCGGGAACTCCTTTATTATCTTCCAATAACTGCATTAGCCCGGGAGGATAATCTATGCTGCGGGGCATCTGACTGTAATAGTGGAAACTCACCATTTCTCTCACTTTGATGTCAATTGTGAGAAGGAGATCTCTAAGCAGGAAGTGCTTGCCGCTGCAGGTACCTTTGTTATTACTGTACACTTTTAGAGGGTCCCTTGATCCTATGGTTCCGTAGGGTATGTCCCTTACCTTTTCAAAGATGGCAATCAATTTTTCTTCTCTGCTCTCGCAACCTGAGGTGTACTCTTCAATTATTTGTTCAAGTTCCATACTAGTAACAGATTAGGCTCAAATAAAAATTTAAGGAAAAAGTGAAGGTAGATTATTTAGGTTACAGACACCAGTTTCGTTTTGGCATATTTTAATTCAGATTCGCTGATCAGTTCCTCTTGTAAGGAGATCATGTCAAGATAAAGCTGCAGATAGTCGGGAGTTTTCCACAGCTTCTTCCCACCGTATTTATATCCGTATCTGATCGAGCTGCCGAGTTTTTCCCTTATACTTTTATCGGAGTTATAGCCTGTCTCTTTTACTACATCTTCAGTGAATCCGTTTCTTTCTGCAGTTTCTAGAATTGCCTCGTGTACACCTGAACCGTGCTGAGCAGCTTCTTTCGGTCTGTCAGACAGGTCAGCAGGTACGCCTATCCGTTTTGCAAACTCTCGGTGAACGTATTTTCCCAGCTTGTCTTCAGAAGACCTGATTTTGAGCCTGGTGTCTATCTGCAGTGCCAATTCTATAACCTTTGGATCGACGTAAGGGTAGCGGAAACTGAGAGCATTTACTTCTGCCATCTTCACTTCTCTCTCTAGGGTCTCACAGTATGCGTGCTGCAGGTCGTCCAGCATATGGTGCTCCAGTTTTTGGTATCCTTCTTCAGCAATAACTTTTCGATACCAGGGATAACCTCCAAAGAGCTCGTCCGGCCCCTGTCCACTGAGCACCACTTTCTGTCCATCTTCATGTGCCATCTCCAGTGCTGCATAAACCGGGATACCGGCTTCGATTTGCAGAAAGAGGCGGTCTTCAATGGCCCCCATTACCTTAGGAGTATACTCCTCTATATCTCTAGTGTCCAGCTCCTTAACCTTGATCTCCATTCCCATTTCAGAGGCTGCTGATCTGGCCTGTTCGAGATCCATTGACCCTTCTATACCTGCAGTGTAGCAGGTTACATCCGCAAAGAAAGAGGCTATTTTGGCAATAAGTACACTGTCTATTCCACCTGAAAATATTACTCCCACTTTTTCGAATCCATTTACTCTCTTTTTCACAGCCTCTATTAGAGCTTCTCCATAGCTTTCTATAGCTTCTTGAGAATCATAAATAGATGTGTTCTGGTTTATAGGTGGCTCAAGTACACTCTTTACGGTTACACCATCAGGTGAGAGCTTGGCCAGATGTCCGGGAAGTAATCTGTCCTCACCACTTATTCCCAGCTCCCAGAGTGCCTTCCTTTCTGAGGCGAAACCAATATAGTTTTCATTCTCTCCAATATACAATTGTTTTACTCCTACAACATCTCTGGCGATAATAAGTTCTTCACCATCACTCACCGCAAGTGCATAGACCCCATCAAGCTGAGGGAGCACTTCGGAAACTGCTGACTCCAGGTCACCACCATAGGCTTCTTCCAGCAGGTGGATAACAATTTCACTTTCCGTTACGGGGTTAGTATCATGCTCCTCTTTCAGCTCTTTTTGTAGTTCTCTATAATTGTATATCTCACCGTTATGAAGAAGAGTGAGCTTCTCCTGACAGTCCTGAAGAGGTTGCTGAGAATCACTGTCCATTGCTATCTGTGTATGGCCCATGGCCGTACCGGATTTGTGGTCAAAATCCAGCTCTTCAAGGTTAAATCCTCTACAAATTTTTTCTCCCACTAAACAACCACATTCATCGGGGCCTCTGTGGTTTATTGTATTCAAAACCTGTTCGATTTGTTCTGAGACATCACTATCGTCTTTACTAATAATTCCAGCTATACCACACATTTTAAACACCGAGTGGGTGACCCAGGGTAGCTCAAAACAGCAGACAGTTTAATGTCTGCATCCTTAATTTCCCTGAAAGTTTTTTTTCCAGTCTTCTTTAGGCTAAATTTCATTTTACACCCACTAATATAACCAAATAAACTATCCTATAAATATTTTACGGGCAAATTTTTGTAAATAAGCTTCTCCTTTCTTATTTGCCTTCCAAAGCTTCTGGATACTACAACGGAGATATTTACGCCACCTTTACAGGAGGTACTGCAGGCTTCAATAACCCAGAATTATTATTATGATGGTTCAATGATAAATTGGTGACATTTGACCTGTGAAGGGGAAAAAAGAGTTTATTTCCCCATTTATCAACAAACATTTCTATAATTGCTCATTCAAATTGACAATAACATCTACTGCACTTTGTATTTCTTCCACAGCAATTCTTTCCTCGTGGGTATGACACATTCTCATATCTCCAGGACCCCATATAATAGATTTACTTCCACCCTGTTTGAAGTTGACCGCATCAGTCCACGACAGCATTTGAGAGTAATTAACAATTAGTCCTGCATTTTGCATTGCCCGTTCCAGATAGGGACATTTGTCGGCAATAAAACCCTCATGTTCTTCAATTATCTCAATTGCTCCATATTCTTCCGCAATGTTTTCAATTCTTTCTCTATAACTGGCGACATCCACACCAGGGGGAAATAAGAACTCTATTCTCAGCATACAGTAATCGGGGATTAAAAATTCATTGTCTCCGCCTCTCATTTCCTGAACGGAGAATTCAGAGGTGATATGCTTGAGCTCCCCCACAAGGTCTATGGCCTTCTCTACAGCGTTTTCATTATCGAAGAATGAGCCGTGAGCAGGAGAGCCTGTAACACCTATCTCAACCTCCAGAGAGCCATACTGCTGAGTAGCAATATTCAGGGAAGTGGGTTCCATCACAACCACTGTTTCAGGCCTATGTTCCTTCATTACAAGTCTGGAGCCTTTCCCACCTTCTTCTTCATCTGATAGAAAAGCAAAGCCAATATTGAGCTCATATAATTTTCTTAAAGCGGTTAACATTGCCGCCAGACTACCCTTGGCATCACAGGCACCAGTACCAAAAGCATACACTCCATCGAAGTGAAATTCCCTCTTAATATCCACCGTATCCATGTGGGTGACTACCCAGTAGTCGGCCTGAGGATTTACAAGAACGTTTTCTACCCCGTGACTTTCTTGAGTTTCCGTGTCCCATCCATAGTGGTGAATAAATTCCAGAATATATTCAATCATCTCATCTTCTTGGCCAGAAGGGGACTCAATATCCACCAGTTTCCTCAGCAGTTCCAGTACCATTACCTAAACTTATTAGTACCGTATAAATAAAGGTAACTCAGTGAGGATAAGAAGAGTAACAGAAGAAGATAAAGAGAGTTTTCTACAGGTATATAATATGGCCTACAAAGACATCCAAGAGTATTCCTATCCCGACAACGATTATGTCAGGAAGTACTTCAGATGGCTGATGGACAGAGATCCAAAGGGAGTTTTAGTTGCGGAAGAAGAAGAGCCTTTAGGGTTTATAGCCGTCGATACCAATTCCTATCAAAAAAAGGAAGTGGGACATATTCACGAGCTAATAGTGAGAACAGATGCGCAGGATAAGGGTGTGGGGAGTGCCTTGCTCACGGAAGGCATTGAATACATTAAGAGCAGGAATAAGAAGGAGATCGACCTCTGGGTAGGTGCCACCAACTACAACGCTATAGAATTTTACAAAAAGGCAGGATTTAAGTCAGGAGTGGTTAGAGGGCGCTGGATGAAGATGAGTACTAGAATTTCCTGAAATAACCGTCAAGTCCAAAACAGGAACCAAGATAGATTTGTGAAGTTATAGCTCTCTTATTAATTCTCTCAAATCATTTAAGGAGCCATTTCTGCCATTTCTGTTTCCATCATTGGTTCTATCCACATGGTATGCTCTTATCCCTACTTGCCGGGGGACTTCAAAATCGAATTTGTAATGATCCCCTACATGCACCACATGTTCTGGTGTGGTCCCCAGCCGCTCGCATATCTGGAGATAAACTTCAGGTTTCTTTCTCACCATTCCCAGGTCTGATGTGCAGGAATATACAGCTGAAAAGTAATGTTTTATTTCCTTCAAACCCAAATTCAAAAATCTCCAGGGAGCGTTGGATACTACCACAAGGTCATAGTCATAGTTTCCATATAAATCCTGCAGGACATCCAGAGCATCAGGAAAAACCTTTACCTTGTGCTTTATTCTATCTATGACAGTTTGGGGGTCTTCATCCAGATCAAAACGTTTGAACCAGTAGTCAGGTTGATACCACCGCAAATCCTCATCGCCCAGGGCATCGTAACAGCTCCTAACGTACCTGCATGCTTCGTCAAAATCCACACCATATTTTTCACTGTAGAGCCGGGGAACTTCTCTATCCCAGAAAGCGTTAACGAAATCCAGGTCGATGAGGGTTCCGTCTGCATCAAATGATATGACGTTCACACTAAATACAGGTCACAGAACTTTAAAAACTTTGTCGGTTTATTTTTCCCCTTGAACCCTGAACCTATCCTATCCGTCACTCATTATATAATAATCATATCCACTCAAATATTCATAAATACTATTCCTATTTAAGGACCCATAAAAATTTAGGAGTGTTGAACAAACATGAGATATGCTCCGCAGGAGTTTTATCAAACTTGCTGCTATAATTACCGCAGCAGCTATTGGTCTTTTCACCTTTTTAGGATTAAATAAGGATTTAGAGGAGGAATACAACATGGGAGAAACCGTTGAACTGCCTTCTCCTCAGAAGAGTGATGTTTCAATAGAAGATGCCATCGAAGGAAGGCGTTCCAGGAGACAGTATAGTGAAGAGTCCTTAAGTTTAAAGGAGGTATCCCAGTTGTGCTGGGCAGCTCAGGGTATCACCACCGATCCAATAACCGGGTTCAGGGCTGCGCCTTCAGCCGGAGCCTTATACCCAATAGAAGTGTTCGTGGTTTCCGGCAACTCGGATCTGGAGCCAGGAGTTTATCAATACTCTCCTTCAGAACACAACCTGAACAGAATCAAGCAGGAAGACATAAGAGAGTCCCTGGCGAGGGCAGCAGTGGGTCAGAAAGAAGTTAAGGAAGCTCCGATAGACATAGTAATCACCGGCGTAATCCACAGGACTTCCCAGAAATACGGTTCCAGAGCCGAAAGATACGTCCACCTTGAAGCGGGACACGTGGCTCAGAACATTTACCTTCAGTGCGAGAGCCTGAACCTGGCTACCGTCTCCATAGGTGCTCTTTCTGATGGCGAAGTCAGGAGCTTGCTTTCAATAAATGAAGAGCATACACCACTCTACATCATGCCCGTAGGCCACAAATAATAATCAATTTTTTTAAACCACAATTAGGAGAGGGATTAGGTGGATTTATGAGCAAAAAGGATTCTGATACGGTTATTGAGGAGTTGAAGGATAGGTTAAGAGGGTTCGTCAGGGAGAGGGACTGGGAGAAATTCCATAACCCCAAAAATATAGCTGAATCCATTTGTATTGAAGCAGGAGAGCTTATGGAGGTGTTCCAGTGGAAAAGCGAGCAAGAAGTAGCCAACTGGAAGCTTGAGCAGGAGAAGAAGGAGAGAGTTGGTGAAGAGCTTGCAGACGTAATAATCTATTCCCTCAGCATGGCCAACGCCATGGACATTGACATCTCCCACGCGATTTTAAGCAAAATCAAGCAAAACGAGAAGAAATATCCGACAGACAAATACTATGGGACAGCAGATTAAGTCCTCAGAAAGGAAATTAGTTTGAGGCTGGAGACCCAAAGAATCAGAAATTAAGAGAATAAAAATAAGTTTGAGAGGGCTATGTAGCCCCTGCTTCAGCTGTTTCAGCTTCTTCTGAAGCTGCTGCCTCTGCTGCCTCTGCTTCTCTTCTCTTCTTGTTTTTGAGCATTTTCAGGGTTATAATGGTTTCTCTGTCCTGTTCTTCAAGTTTGAAGGAAATGAAGTTGGCATTTGCTTCCAGGGTAGGGATGACACTGAATTCCAGAGCATTAACTCTTCTTCGGGTTTTGTCGATTTCTTCGATTAATCTTTTGACTGTAGTCTCTATTTCTGCAACCGCCAGCACAGAATCAACCATTTCCTCGTATGCAGATACGGCTTCATCTATTCTGGCAGTCGTTGAAGTTATACCGTACTCCCTTTCTGTAATCTTTCTCCTGTGTTTCTCTCTCCTGATGACCGGTACTGTTACACCCATTATGTTCTTCTTCCTCATGGTAAATTCCGGTTCTTTCTTGCAGGAAATGGATACCGAGCTTACTGCCAAAACTCCGTCTACAGCTTTTGCCAGGACCAGTTTTTCCTGAGCTTTCTGGTACTTGTCCATCATACTCCCCATAACCTCTTTAGCTTCCTCCAGAATCTGTCTGAACTCTACGATTAGCCCATCTCTCTTCATCTTGAGAAGTGAGTGCCCATTCTTGGCCATCTTGATCCTTCTTTTTAGTCTTATCAGCTCTATTCGAGTTGGTGTTACATTTTCCGCCATGCGCTATCACCTGATACAAATAAAAGGAGGGTTAGGCTGCTTCTTCAGCCTCACCTTCTTCTTTGCTTCCTTTGGATTCGCCGGATTCTCCCTTATACTTGGGATGATATTTCTGCAGTATCTTGGTCTCTACCTTGGTCAGCTCCTCTTCTGGAAGTCTGGAAAGCATATCCCATCCCATATCAAGTGACTGCTCAATGGGTCTGTCTTCATACTTGCCCTGTCGTAGCCAGGTTCTGTCGAACTCATCAGAGAACCTCAGATACCTCCTATCTTTCTCCGAGAGTGCTTCTTCACCGACAATGGCCACCAGACCTCTGAGGTCAACACCTTCAGCATAGGCAGCATACATCTGGTCGTTCCAGTCTTTATGGTCTTCTCTGGTAAGTCCTGGTCCAATTCCTTCCTTCATCAATCTGCTGAGAGATGGAAGCACATTGATTGGTGGATAAATACCCTTGGTATGCAGCTCTCTGCCCAGCACTATCTGTCCCTCAGTAATATATCCAGTAAGATCAGGAATGGGGTGGGTTATATCATCTGCAGGCATGGAAAGAACCGGGAACTGAGTAATCGTTCCTTTTCTTCCTCTAATTCTACCCGCTCTCTCATAGTTGGTTGCGAGATCGGTATACATATAACCCGGATAACCTCTTCTTCCCGGAACTTCTTCTCTGGCAGCGGACATTTCTCTTAAAGCTTCACAGTAGTTGGTAAAGTCCGTAAGGATAACCAGCATGTGATAGTCGTATTCGTATGCCAGATATTCTGCAGCTGTCAAAGCCATCTTGGGAGTAAGCAATCTCTCAATAGCAGGATCACTTGCCAGATTGAGGAAAACCACAGCATTTTCAAGTGCTCCGGTCCTCTCAAAGTCCTGCATGAACTGGTGAGATTCTTCGTGGGTGATACCCATAGCACCGAAAACAACAGCGAATTCTTCTTCCTGACCCTTGACCTTTGCCTGTCTGGCGATCTGAAGAGCTATATCGTTGTGAGGCAGACCACTGCCACTGAAAATGGGCAATTTCTGACCTCTGACCAGGGTGTTCATTCCATCAATAGCCGAGATACCAGTCTCAATGAACTCTCTGGGGAAAGTTCTCGCGTAGGGATTGATAGCATTCCCCTCAACGGGGAGCTTCTCCTCCGGAACTATCTTGGGCCCCCCATCAATGGGGTCTCCGGAACCGGAAAGAATCCTGCCGACCATATCCTTTGAACATGGCAGATTGATAATATCTCCCGTGAACCTTACCACCGAGCTGATATCAACACCTCTGGTTCCTTCAAAAGACTGAACTACGACCTTACCTTTAGCACTATCAAGAACCTGACCTCTTCTCACACTTCCATCAGGAAGAGTGACCATCACCAGTTCTCCATAACCAACCGGCTCTGTCTTTTCAACAAAGATCAAAGGACCAGCTACTTGACTGATCGTCCTATATTCCTTCATTGTCCACCTCCCAAGAGGTTATTCTTAATTTGTTCAAGGGCTTGTTGCAGTGGTTCTTTGTAGTTCTCCTCGTATTTGGCTCTGGCGAACACATCTCTTCCTGCTACTCCCTCAATTTCTTCTACAGATACACCCTGCTCCAGTGCCTGGAAGAAGGTATCGTTCAAGTCCTTTATGGCCCTCATCATATCATACTGCTTCTCCTTTGCGCAGTAAGTATCAACCTCGTGGAGTGCTGACTGGGCCAGATAAACATCTCTTATGTATCTGGCAACCTCCAGCGTAACCCTCTGGTTGTCCGGTAGAGCGTCCTTACCGACCAGCTGCACAATCTCCATCAGGTTGGATTCTTCCTGAAGGACTTCCATCATCCAGCCTCTGAGGTCATCCCACTCCTCATTTACGTTTTCTTTGAACCAATCTGCAAGACTATCTACATAAAGGCTATAGCTCTGTAGCCAGCCAATAGCAGGGAAGTGTCTTCTTGCAGCCAGACCGGTGTCAAGAGCCCAGAAAACCTTGACGATACGCAGTGTATTCTGAGTTACAGGCTCACTGAAGTCTCCTCCAGGAGGAGAAACAGCTCCTACGATACTAATACTTCCGTGTTCACCGTTAAGTGTTTTAACTCTTCCAGCTCGCTCATAGAAACTTGCAAGGCTGGAGGCAAGATAAGCGGGATATCCTTCTTCACCAGGCATTTCCTCAAGCCTGCCAGACATTTCTCTCATCGCCTCTGCCCATCTGGAAGTTGAGTCAGCCTGAAGAGCTACATCATAACCCTGATCTCTATAATATTCGGCCAGGGTCATTCCGGTATAAACACTTGCTTCTCTTGCCGCAACAGGCATGTTGGACGTGTTGGCAACAAGACAAGCTCTCTGCATCAATGGTTTTCCTGTGTGAGGATCAATGAGCTCCGGAAACTCTTCCAGAACCTCAGTCATCTCGTTTCCTCTCTCACCACAACCAACGTAAACAATAACATTAGAATCGGCCCATCTGGACAATTGCTGCTGGGTAACAGTCTTTCCGGTACCGAAACCGCCTGGAATGGCTCCGGTTCCTCCCTTGGACATGGGGAACAAGGTATCCAGAATCCTCTGTCCCGTCATCAAGGGCACGACCGGAGGAAGCTTCTCCACATACGGACGCGGATTTCTTACAGGCCATTTATGAGCTACTGCCAACTCTGTCCCATCTTCAAGAGTAGCAACTGTATCCACAGGTGTAAAACTGCCTGAGCTTATTTCTGCTATAGTGCCCTTCGTATGAGGTGGTACCAGAACCCTGTGTTCGATAACCTCTGTCTCCGGGACCTTTCCCAGGATCTCTCCTCCTTCAACCTTGTCTCCCTTCTTCAGAACAGGAGAGAATTCCCAGCTCTTCTTCATGTCGATCCCGTCGGCTTCAATACCTCTGGTAATGAAATCACCTGCAACATCCTTCATCACAGGCAGAGGTCTCTGCACACCATCGTAAATGCTCTGCATAATACCTGGACCCAAAATAACACTTAAGGGTGCCCCTGTAGTTTCCACTTTGTCTCCCGGCGTTATTCCTGAAGTGTCCTCGTAAACCTGGATTAATGTTCTAGCCCCTTTAAGACCAACGACTTCACCCATCAGGCCTTCTTCACCAACATGACACACATCATACATCTTGGTCTCAATTCCTTCAGCCACAACAAGTGGCCCCGATACACGATAAATTTCACCAACCTTACCTTTTTGTTCTACTTCCATAAATCAACACCTATCGCCTTTCTAATTTTATCACGAAGTTGTTCAACCCCTCCTTCTCCCCCCACCTTCACAAAGGTGGGTTCGATGCTCTCATCTATCTTTTCCTGTATTTTAACGGGTAATTTTTGATAAGAATCATATTTAATTATTGCTATGCCCTCTTTACCTAATATCTCCTGCTCTATAATCCCCTGAAGCTCCGATTCATCCGTGACATCAAAGATATCACTACAACCAACAAGTCTAAATCCCAAGTTAAATTCAGGATCTCCGATCACAGCTACTCTGGTCATAATATCACCAATTGCTCTTCTATACTCTCATTGGGCAAATTCTCCCATTTGCCCCATCCGATGATCCTAATGTTGTCAGCTTCAATTTTCTTGAGGTTCATGTAATGCAGCACTGGAAGCACAGATAAGGGATGTCCATTTGCTTTCTTTGCCACTCCATGCATAAGAAGGCTGTCCAGCTTATTTTCAACTCTTGAGAAATCTCCATTCAGCTCGATATCTTTCCAGAACCAGTACCCCTCAAGAGACTTCTTGAGCTCGTCAATAGGCATTGCCGTCAATTTCCTTGCTTCTTCACCGTCTATCTGGTATCCGCCAGGTATTATCTTTTCCGCTATTTCTTCCGTGGGCACTTCTTCCATCTTCAGCCTTAATATTGTCTTAATGTTCTTTATGTCGATCTCCATCCTAATGAAATCCAAGAACAGTTTCAAGGCCAGGTTCTCTGGTCTTATACTCAACATTCTCGAATAGTAAACCCCGTACAGTTCATCCTCTATTTCAGACATGTTGGTAGTGCCAACTTTGGAAAGAGTATCGTAGTATGGTGTTCCATCAAAGGTTTTCACGATCTCTTCGGTTTCCTTGGGAAGTAACGATTTATAGAACTCCAAGCTGTACTCTCCTACAGGAATAAGGGTTTCCTCTATCTGTTCAGGTGGTACATTAGCACTCTTCCCTCTAAGTATATTGATTATATTCCATAAATCCCATCTCCTCAGGTACTCCACAACCAAGTCATTTGCACTTCCAAAAGAGACTTCTGCGATCCTGTTGTAGGTTCTAAAGAGATTGGTAGATAAAGCATAATCCATGAGCCTGGGTCCCGAATACTTGTAAGACATCTCATCAATTTCTTTTTTGTAGTTAGTCTCCTCCAGATATCTAACTACTTCATTGAAATCCATGTTGACCAACTTCTTGAATTCGTCTGAGGGTAAAAGATTCCTTTTCATCACCTTTACCCTCGCAACTATGTAAGCCCACTGTGTTTTACTTCCGAATCCCATTAGAACTCACTCTCCGAAAAGGATCTTTGAGACATCGAACATTTTTTCATCGTATAACTGGTTCAGCATTTCATCAAAGGTGAGATTAATCCTCATTTCTCCGCCTTTACTCTCTATGATCACTCCTCCCAAGCAGTCTATGTTCCCAGCATATTCTACGCCGTTTATGTCAGAAACTATTTCCTTGACTATATCTTCGTCGTCTTTACTGGAGTAAATTAAGCTCCCAGAGCTTGCATTATTTTTTATTAGACTAGAGAGTAGCTTTTTCCTGGTCTCTTTATCCATTTCCTTAATTTTGTCTTCAAGTTTATCATATACCAGCTCAGGCAGCTCTTTTCTCTTACCCAACAACTCTCTCTTCATTTCCAGGTTCAATCCAGAGATCTCCTGCCTTCTTAGTCTCTCTGCCTCTTCCTCAGCTTCTTTTCTTGCATTTTCTAGAATGCTATTCGCTTCTTCCTTAGCTTCCTCTTTGATTCTCTCTGCCTCTTTATTAGCCTCTTCCTTTATCTCACTGACCCGGTCATCGCCTTTTTTACGTATTTCTTCGACTATCGTCTCCAGCGCCATTATTATCCCATCCAGAATTTAGAAAGCGAACATCAGTATGAACGAGATGACAAGACCAAAGATGACGATTGT
>CAZQTT010000023.1:0-33050 GCA_964596255.1 uncultured archaeon | reverse complement strand
AGAAAGTAGTTAAGCTAAGCAAGACAATGAAGGCTGAGGAAATCGCTCAAACCCTAGAAATGAGCCTATCCCTGGTCAAAGAATACATAAAGCTTATGAACGAGGTGAACTAAATGGAAACGTTAACTTGTGGCAGGTATGAACACTTGTCAGTCAGTTGGGAGTTTAGTAAAATGATAAGATCCAGAAAGTTGGGGATAACTTAGTGGTAGCCTTACCCAAGTCAATTGCTGAGAGCCTATTTTGGGATCTGGGGAATGATTTGGAAGATGAACATCACCATACCCAAGTAAGTCCAGCTCACCGAGAAGTAGTCCCTACACCAACTTTCTGACAATGGGAAGGTCAGCAGGAGCAAAATCAAAACCAAATAAATCTTCTAACCTAACCCACCTAAAATCTTCATGGTCTCTTAACTCAAGCTCCCCACTCCGCCATTCAACCCAATAAGCAAGCAACTGAATAGTTCCATGCTCATATTCATAGATGCTATCACCAAGATATTCGCCAACAGAAACATCAATGTTAAATTCTTCTTTCAGCTCTCTTCTCAAGCATTCCTCCGGAGATTCTCCTTCTTCAACTTTCCCACCAGGAAACTCCCACTTATTAGCTAACTTAGTCTCCGCATTACGTTTAGCAACTAATATCTGACCATCTTTGGTAAGTAAGGCAGCCGTAACTTTTTTGATAGTCATATTATATTACATCCTCAATAAAATATATAGCCAAAATACATTCCTATATCCTGTTTAATGGACTAAAATTCCTTCTTTTTAAAGTTTGCCCTGCTAAGTAGTTATATCCTTCTCAAGAAAAATTTTTTTACTATTTTTTTAAAAAATAAATCATGGAAGAATCCCAAAAATGTCTGAAATCAGTACTCATTCAATTTGTTATAGGAGTGGCGATAATTTTTCCAGCAATTTTTGCATACGTCAATTTGAAGCCAAAACAAATATCTGAGGTTGAATTCTATTCTTTATTAACAATAGCTATAATAGTTTATACAATCATAATCAAAAAGTTTCATCTTGTGCTAAACTCCATAATTACTGAAAAAAAGGAAATAAAGGGGGTTGCTTCTGCATCAATCTTTTTTATTTCAATATATATATTTACATCAATATTTTTCAAGAATGAAATCACTCCTTTACTCCAAATTCACCCAAAAGTCCTCTTCAATGCATTTTCAGAAGAGATTATATTTAGATCATTTTTACTCGGCTTTGTGTTAAGCTATATAATACTCCCTGGAATTGATCTCGAAAGACACAGATACGTTCCTGTGTATTGTCCAACTAATAAAGAAGCCCAAAAAAAATCAATTATTACAATAATCATTCTGGGGCTACTATTTTCAGATTTGCACCTGGACTGGATCTTTAATCCACTCAAATTGTTGATAAGGACCTACAGCGGTTTTGTTTATGGTTTAACTTATTTCCTAACAAATAGGAAGATTTATGCACCTACTGTTATTCATTATGTGAATAACGTCTTCGCCCTTTTTGGATAGTCCGATTGGTATCATTCATCCAGTTTAAATGTTCGGGAGTAAACTCCTTAATTGCAAATAATCTGCACTTTAATGGCGGAAAAATAAGATAAGTGTGTTTTTCTAATAGCCCAAGAAATTCTATTGGTAGTTTGAAAATAAGTTTATAAAATTCTATAAATACATCTCGAGGTTTTATCTCCCATGGTATAACAACAAGATTGACGCTTTCTCTCGAACAAAGTTCTTCCAATCTTAAACAGGCCTCTACTTTAGTTATAGTTCTTATGTAAGAATTTTTATTTACTTTTTGCAAGGCATGTTTATCAGCAGAATGTATGTAAACCCAATTTATGATTACCATATTCAAAGTGGTAAAAACTAACACAAAAAGGAAAATAACCAATAGGAATAGGTTATCAAGTAAATTATGGAAATTTAGGCCCAATAATTCGTGGAATTTATCATACAATATGTATACCGTTATAGGAGTAATTACAATCCACAATCTATAAGAAAGAAATGAAATCACGTCTAAGTGTCTATTCTTGATAAGCCCTATGCCGTAATGTAATAAATTTTTCAACTCAGGATTGTCTACAAGTAGATGTATTTATGGGTTACATAATAGTTTTTTCAACTCAGAAGTGATATATATTCGATTCTTTATTACATATGGATACCATAACTTACCCGAATCATCCAAATATACATTATACGTATATTCCTCTTCAGAGATTTTAGAGTTTATGTTTGTTTTTTTTGTTTTATATTTATTTTTTAACGATTTATTATGAACCTTTTTCACGGTGTAGTGAATGACAAATAAAATGAAAAAAAAGGAAAAATAGAGTAGAGTATTAAACGCCGCTTGTGGTTTGGAAAAAAATGCCCCGTATATTAAACAGATATAAATAAGAAATATGATCCCTATGAACATCATTGCCACGTAGTAATTTTTTTTCAAATTAATTACTATAGAACGGTATAAAAGACCATAAAGAAGAGGTAAAAAGATAAGAACTATCACTGTTAACAGTTTTATTATAATTGAAGTTCCAACCATGACAATGAGAGTCTATGGTAATAATTTATATTTTTTCTGATTTAGAAATAAAAAATTTCTTTAATCTCCAGCCTTCTTGAATCTTCTCCTTAATGCAAGTATAAATAAACCAACGAAAGTTAAACCAAACAGTCTTTCTAATAAAAGTATTAATTGTGGAATCTGAATTTTATTTTCAGAAGGTGGAAATTGAAAGAATGATAGAATACTTGTCTCAATACTGCTAACAAAATCTAATGAATAAAAATAAAAAAATGCAAATGAGAAAATTGGAATGATTATAAGGAACATCCACATTAAAGGAAGCCAATAGTTTTCTCCATAAAGGCTGAAATACCTATAAAAGGCTATAAGAGAAAAGTTCTCAAAAAGAAATCTACTGAACGGTTCTTCAGTTTTAACATTCTTCCTACTCATTTCCATTTCACCAATATAGAAATCGCCGGCAAAAGGATGTTGTAACTTTGACTCGTAGTTTAACCTAAGCCTTCTATATACTTCTGCAATGAGTTCATACTCTCTATTTTCTCTTTTTTTCTCATCAAAAACTGCTTTTCTTGGGAAAAGTATACCTTCTGAGTTCCAGGTCACGTCAATAAAATTAGCATTTTCAATATTTGCTTTAATAAAGGATACTTTGCTTAAATCCGTCTCTATAAAATTAACATCTTCCAATAACTTTGCTTTGCGATAAGAAGCTGATTCAAATATAGTTTTACTAAATACAGTAGATGTAAACTCTGATAATTCAAAATTAGCCGAAAACTGGAAATTTGATGACTTGAATTCTACGTCTAAAAAGTTTGTAAAAACAAATTTGGCTTTAAAGAAATCAGCCCCATTATTGAAAATTGCATTTGTGAGGTATGTTAAATTGAATTTGGCTTCATCAAAAACCGCTATATCTTCAAATGTAGTATTGGAAAAACTGGCTTTATTAAATGTGGTCCCACTAAACTCTGCAGTATCATTGAATTTTACATTATCGAATTCAGCATCTCCAAAAATTGAATTCGAAAAGTCAGTAACTTCAAACGTTGCTTCATTAAATATAGCCAAATCAAAATTAGCTCTAAAATAACAGATACTTTTAAATTCAGCTTTCTTAAAATTAGCTCTCCCAAAACTTATTTTACGAAAGCCAGTATTTCCATTAAATCTTGCATTGTTAAAGCTAACGTTATTAAATCCAGATCCATCAAAAATAACGCTTTCAAATATTGTATTATTAAATTCAGCTTCTGAAGATTCTACACCAAGAAATTTGGCATGTTTGAAGTGAGCTTTCTCAAAAATTGCCGTGAAAAGTTTTGCGCTATTAAAAGTCACATCAGTAAATGTAGTATTATCAAAGCTTGAGTACGGAAATTCCAAATGGATAAAATGAGCTTCTTTATGGAAATTCGCATAATCAAAATACACAGCACTTGTAAAAAAAAGTTGTTGTCCTCTTATATCACCAAAATTAACTTCAGGTAAATTATAGCCGATACAGAGTAATTCTTCGTTTTGTTTCAGTGAACCATCAACTTCTTGATAAAGCTCCTCTCTTACCCTTTCTGGATCCTTTTTCCAATAAGTGGGATGATGAAAGCAACAGTAACCATCTTCTACAACTTCTTTATCACACTTATACTCTCGCTCATCCCCTTTTTCATCAAAAAATTTAATTGGCTTTTCATGACCATATTTGCAATGCACACTTAAAATTTTAGTCCTATAATAAAAAAAGTTTCGAAATCAAAATAAACAGTTTTCTTAAAATATGTTCATAGTAATCTCAGAGGACAACAGTTTTATTGTTGTTATAATTACTGCTGATATTAAACAGATATCACTGAATTAAATAACCCAGGCTGTTAACTGGTAATTGACATGGGTAAGCCATGTCTTAGGCAAAACCGCTGACATTTCAGTGTCAATCGTATGCCTCCATTCAGGCGGCAAATCAGGCATATACGGGTGGGGTAAATTTGCCCATACCTTACGTCGTAGAGTCTTCTCATTAACTGTGTGAATGGAGTGATAGTCAATCCTCATTGGATAACCAATTGTAAGCAGGTTGAGATAATTCCACTTCCCTGGACCAAATTCTTGATCGTTCCTTGGGTATGATCTCCAGTAACCCCAGCCGTCTTAACCTTTTCTCTCTCTTGTAGTAAGCGTCATTGGATAGATTCAACTGCCTTTTTAGTTCTTTGACAACCATCCTCCCATTTTTTCGATACAAAAAAGGAGGAGATTGTAATGGCTCTCATAGTTGTATTTGAGGATATTCATGGCTCTATCCAGGTCCTCCTCGTTGCTCACCAAATCAACGTTATTTTTTTCCAGAGTTTTTATCAGCTTATCTACCATTCTACAGCACCTTCAGCCTCAGTTTTAGCTTTCAATCCAAATAAACCTGGTATTTTCCTCCTCAGGTAATCGCAGACCGTCACCGGAATAGCTACCTTCTCACCGTTAACGAGGTAGTATTCATAGCCGTCGATCAGTTTCACGGGATTATTGACAGAATTAAAGAATCCTTCAGGGATTTCCACTAAATGACCTGAGTCTATCACCTTAAAGACCCTATGGCTTAACCTTTTTACCTCACCAAACCTGTTGTGCTCCTGCTCCATCATCTCTACGTGCTTATCTGTAATAAGATCATCTTTCTCCTTTTCTAAATACTCAACCTCGTCCTCCAGCTCTTCTTTCTGGAATTGTAGATCACCAAGGTCGATTTTCAGAATCTCAACCTCTTTTTTATGCATATCTAACTGCCTCGTCTGAGCAAATGAATTATTCTCCTCAAGATCTTCATTGAGTTTTTTGTGAGCGAACTCCAGAGCTTTACGAGCCTTAGCTTCCCTACGCCAATCTTTCTCTAAAATATCCATCACATTATAGTAAACATCTAACTTCTTTTTCTTGCTCTTCAAATCTTCAGCCATTGACTCGTAGTCCTTGCTCAGTTGATCTAACTTATCTTTGTATTCTTCCTTAACGTTTCGCTCACGCTTCCAGAGATCAGCCAAATTGTTAAGCTCTGACTCCTTCTTCTTCCAAACTCCATAGGCGACAACCCCCAAAATCGGGAGCAATAGCCACGCCAACATTAACTAAAACCTCCTAACTCAAAATAAGGGCAGTGCTTGGCACGCCCCAACCTAACCACAGTGTTCCACTTTCGACAATAACAGCACTTATCAATTACCTCATAATCAAATTCGCTGTAATAGAACCGACCGAACACGCATTCCTTGCAGTTACGGATCTGATTCTTCTTAGTTTTACTTTGTTGTCTCTGCTGCTTATCCTTATTGTAAATCTCTAAGATATTAGTCATATTATAACCCTCGGAATTTCTCTTTATACTCTGGATAGTCTTTAAAAAGGCAAGTCAGATGCTCATAAGTTATTGTTCCGTCGTTGTAAGTTATTTTCGCTAATGCTCCGTTCTCCACCCAACATCGATCGCATTTCTTCACTAATTCAGTTGCTTCATGCTTTATTGGATAAACCCCGTTAGAACCTTGCTTGGCTTTGTCACAGCTCATTTTTTTACCATTCTCATGTGAGGTATTTTTTAAATCGTTTCTATGACCTTCATTTCCGTTATCAAGCTCAGAATTGTCTTTAAAAACCCAATAATAGAGATTTAAACTATTTTTGATGAACTCGTTATTGGATGGTTTATTTGAAATATCAATAGATTGGGGTTGTTTATTAGTCAAATATTGGATATTTCCGATCTTCTTTAAGGCATCAAAGGATTTATTTTTTATTTTATGGTTATTATTAACAGTTAGTTTAATTCGATCTCCGTTGAGAGCCGTTAGATAATTCGAGAAAAATTTTGAAAACCTAATATTAGGTATTTCTTCTCTGGTGTCGAACTCATTTTTGGTATCAGCCTCTTCAGTCATTTTTCGGAAAAATATATGTGAGAGGGTGGTAGTGAAACCACTAATATCATTTTTATCTTTGATATAGAATGTTTTCGAAAGACTGCTTATGGGATCTTTAACCTCTAACTGTAAATATTTATCATCTATTGAGACTTTAGATTTATTGGAAACTTTATTTATTAGCTTTGAAAAATATTTATGCAAATCAAAACGTTCATAAAAATTCTTAGATCCCCGTTCCATTCCCAAATGCGGTATTTTTCTATAAACATTCTTCCTTTTATCATGTGGATCCTTTTCTTTGGCCAGATAGCCAGAGAAAGCCAAAGCTCTAAGCATGTTATAGACATAATTAGATGAATAGTATTTTCCCTGGGACATTAGGTAGTTAAGAATGTCCTCAGTCCTCGCCACACCGGTAATCTTGTCCCCATCATCGTCGAAGCTCAATTCAACCTCTTCAATTTCCTCTAAATAAGGCCTGATACTCTCATAAAAAACCTCAACATGTGGTTCGACATTGGTTTTTTTCCTGACTAACCCAAAGATAGCCTCGTAATCATCTCTGACAGCCATCAAGTAGGACGTTCCATTCACCTTGATCTTCGGTCTAATTCTTGCATGAATTAAAGCATGTATCTTTATGAGCCTGGCAATCTCCTTACTCTGTCGGAAAATAAAGCCAGAATAAATTTCATTGAAATAACTCTTCAACGCTTCTTTGAAACACGGTATAAGCACCTCACTATTTCTAAAATTCTCAATAACCTTACCAAACAGCTCTTTTATAAGAAAATCTTCTTTATTCTGATCCAGATCACCAAAAGCCTCACTATCCCCAATCATCTCCAGGGTTTCAGTATATTTTTCCGCCCCTGATTCTGTAGTTACTGATAAAAACCTGGTTTTTAGCTCATCTTCAATAGCCAAGTCCTCTGTTCTTGTGGTACAGTAAATCACACTTGGAAATCCTCTTACTACAGCTTTTTTAGTTTTAAAGCTTCCTGAACTTGTTTTATCTGTGACCCTATACTCTATCTCCTTCTTATCATGGCTTAGTATAGGTCTAAACTTCTTCCAGAAGTCTGGAGACGGTTCTTCTAAGAAGATCATGCACTTATCGCTTAGGTCTATCAAGTAATTTGCCTTCCTTACAAGCTCTTCCTTCTGTTTTTTAAGCTCTTTCTTCTCTTCTTTGTTTTTAGCCTCTTCTATATCCCAATCTAAGCTCTCCAATTTATCATCAATAGGATTATGGTTCTCATCTACCAGAGGAGCATTGGTATCATGAATCAAAGAAGTAGGAGAAACATCACCCAGCATCATAACGTAATCTTGAGGAAAATTCTTGGCTATAGTTACCACGTTATGAGTTTTACCCTCAGAAGAGGGTGCTTTCACAGCTAAATTTATTGGTTCCTCCAAAAAAGTTGAGAGCTCAGTAGCCAAGACGTATTTCCTCACTTCTTCATCTCTGGCAATCTCCTCACCAAAATACTCTATGAGCTTCTCAAATAACCTTTCATCTTCAAGGAATAAATCCAAAACCTGTTCTCTGGAATCATTTACCGCACAAACAAAGCCATAAAGATCACTTTCGAGCGTAACTAACTTAGTAACCCGTTGGTGCCTATGAATCTCTTCGTTATTGTGTTTAATGACATAATCGTCTCCAACCTTCTCTATCTGAAAGTTGTGATTGTCGGACCTGATCTCAATCATTCTCATAAAATCACTCTAAGAAAAGTAGTGACCCCTTCAACATCCTCAACATCCAACTCATTAACTAAGATATCCTTAAGGAGTTTCTGATACTCTTCTGTCAGGTCCTGTAGGTTCGAATCGCCCTCGATTGCTTCACCATCTTTCATAAAGTATGTTTTTATGAGAAAGTGTTCTCCTCTAATTTTCTTGATTAATGGTGGCTGATGCTCTGCAAGATCCCTAACAACTTTCCTCTTATACTCTTCGTAAGGAGAATAGTATTGTGTTTTCCTGTATAGGTTCCGGATTTCAGTTACAGTAATGATGTCCTTCTCCTTCTTTATGGCGTGAAGGATTGATAAGATATAGATGGTCTGGATTCTCTTGTTATCGGGTAGGATAAGTTTTGAAGAGATTGACAACTCACTTATCTCCTCTAACAATTTTTCTGAAAGGATGCGTTCACTCTTTACCATTTTTTTGTTCATTATATTGTTCTACGAATTTTTTTAGTGTCTCAGCTAATTCTCTAATCTCCTTAAACTTAGACTCATCAGCAAGTTTTTCGAGCTTATCCATCCACTTTATCCTCCTCTTCTATCTTGCTAAGCCCTTTAGCAATTAACTGCCTCGCAAGAACGGATTTTGGAGTGTAACGCTTTTCTGCTTCCTTTTCAAGCCTTTCTTTTAAATCATCTGGCATCACTATCCCAATATTCACTGCCATTTTATCACCTTATTACATGTTTCATGTAATACCATATTGTTGCCTTCCACAAAACTCCCTTATCAAAATTTCCCAAATTGAAGGTTTTAAGATGTCATAATATGTCATTTGGACATAATATGTCCAAAATCACGTAGTGTTACCTCGTAGAACATATATTCGGCATGTAAATAGTTATTAACACATAAAAAATATAATAAAATAATCTCTAAAATTGGAGTGTCGGTGATATCAAAGATTATTCTATTGTAAATAGGTAATAAAAATACCTTTAAGATGTAAAAAAGATTTACTCTGCAGGGTACTTAGACGCTAAAAACTCTTTAATCTCATTAATTTCTTTTCTTATTTGCTCGTTCTCTTTTTTAAGCTCTTCATTCTCTTTTTGTAGTTCGTTAACATCTTCTCTGTAAGCTTTCAGTCTCTCATCAAGTCTTTTCTCTACAGATGTTCCTGAAATACTTAATTGGGGTTCAACCTCTGCATACATTTGCCTTACTTTCTCTTCTGGTGGTATGAGGTAGGCTCCGTTGTAGGGGATGGTATGTCCTTGCATGAATTCAACTAAGAGGGAATCGAAAGCGTTCAACCTTAAAATGGTTGAAAATGCTGATCTGAGGGCGTGGGGTCTGCATGGATTCATGTCCGCATGCTCCAGATCTTCCTCATTAATTATGCCTGATCTCAAGGCGGTATCTTTTAGCATGTTCTGGATCAGGTTGGTGGTAATTCTCTCATTACTCAGCTTCTTTGCTCCTTCTTTAACGAATAAAGGTGAATTAGGCTTTAAATCATTACCTTTCTTCCTCCTATCATTCAGGTAGGCTTTTAGAGCCTCTATGGTGTCTTGTCCTACAAAGGTGAAGTATTCTATCTCTTCTTTCTCCCTAACCACCTGGATTAGCATAGGGACTTTTTCATCTCTAAGTTCCCTGGAGATATCCCCATAGTTCAGGCTGCAAAGAGTGGATACATCAAACCCACCCTGAAAAATCATTAATATGATGGCTCTATCCCTGAGAGTGGGAGCGTGATCTGCCAAAAGCTTGACTTCCTTGGGGGATAAGCTTAACTTCTTGTTCTCCTTTTTGGGTGCTGCCTTCGGTGACTTAGTCATAATCGGGAAACCATTTCTCCTATAGAATGAGCGTAGGGAAGTAATACAGTTCCTCGCTCTCGACTTTGAAACCCCTTTATTCCCACTCCCCTTTCTCATACCCATAGGGTGTTTTTCATAATCATTCAACAAATAATTATAGAAATCGGCCAGTCTTTGTTCAGGTTTTCCCTGTCCCCTTCTTGGCTTACCTCTATCCTCTTCAGCCTCATCTATAACCTGAGTAGGATTCAGACCAGTAAATTCCATGTATAACCTCATCGCAGTCTTATAATCCCTTCTTGAACTCTCCTTTACAGTAGAAAGCCACTTCTTAACCTCTTCATAATCATCCAGATTCATATCTATAATTGTTTACTCAAGTTTAAAAAATTAACTCTACAATTAATCAATTTGATGATTGAACTTTCTGAAGTTCATTTTCAAGAACTTCTTCTCCAATGTACACATCTTGGATTTTGATGTAAAAGCGGCAGAAGAGTGCAGCAACATTGCAAATAGATTAATGGCAATAGGGCGGGATATAAATGCCATTGACGTATTGAACGCAGGAATAGCAGTTGCCAGCGGTATCCAAAGGATAGCAACCCGGGACGAGGATTTTGTGCAAATTGGAGGAATAGCAGATATTGAAGTTCTAAACTACTAACTACACCAAAAGTTCCAAACTACTAACTACACCGACCAATTAGGGGATAAGTAGCTCACCCAATATCAAAAATATAGATAAGATTTGTGATTATTACTATCACCTATTACCCATTACCGCAACTCTTTTTTATTGGAGATTGAACTATCAAACAGTGAATCGCAAAATACTGGTGATAATACTTGTAATTGCTATAGCAACCAGAATTGCTTTTCTTGATGCTCGTCCTATGGACCATGACGAGAGTATACATGCTTACCTCAGCTACAACCTTCTCAATTACAACCAGTATAATTACGACCCCGCATTTCACGGGCCTTTTCTTTACTTTGCTTCTGCCGGAATATTCGGTGCTCTGGGGGATTCCGAGCTCACAGGCCGACTCACTCCAGTCATATTCAGCGTCATAGGTATATTCACGGCCTGTCTGTTCGATAGGTGGTTCGGGAAAGGGACCTACATTTTTGCCTTTCTCATGATCTTTTCCCCATCAATTCTCTATTACTCCAGATACATGCGCAACGATATAATCCTTGTGGGATCTTTCCTGGTGGCAGTTTACTGCTATTTCAGGTACTTGAGCAGTGAAAAAGAGTATCTGGCTTATATTGCTGCTGTTTTTGTAGGGGTTATGTTAACCTCTAAGGAAAACGCCTACATCTACATGTTCATTCTGGTCTCCTTTATACTGCTTTACGGTTTATACCACAAAAGACTCAGTTACCTGTCGATCCTCACCAGGTGGGATTGGAAAAAACTCCGGATGGTGGTCATCTCCTCCATCATCATCGTATCCATATTTATGTCCCTCTATACTGCAGGCTTCGGCGACTACGGAGGAGTTGAGAAGGCAACTACAGAGGCTTTTTCCCACTGGTTCACCATGCACGCTGAAAAAGACCACGCCAAACAGATATACTACTATGCCAATATCCTGCTCCAGTACGAGTTCTTGCCGGTGGCTCTGTCCATTATTTCCGCTCCCTTTTTCTACCGCAGATTGCGGAACGGTGAAGCAACAAAGATCGAGATTTTCGCTGCCTACTGGCTATTAATGTCCCTATTGGGATACCACGTCCTATCTCACAAGGTTCCGTGGCTGGTAGTCCACCTTGTCGCCCCTCTCGCCTTCTTTGGAACAATTTATTCTGGCTCCATATTTTCGTGGAACAGGAGAGCCTACAGGCTTGCCTTTGTTATTGTAGCAGCAACAACACTTGTTATTGCTTTAAATATCACATATGTAGAGTATAATAATGCCGAAGAGGATCTGATCTATATCCAAGCCCAGCCCTCTACTGTACAGCTGGCCAATATTATTGAAAAGAAGTATAATTCGGGAGAAGAAATCGCTATCTACGAGCCAACCAACGATTACTGGCCTTTACCCTGGTACCTCAGAGAAGTAGATATGGGTTTCTATAGCTCCCAATGGGTGGAAGGAATAGACTATATTGTCACCTCACAGGAACAGAAATCCTTTGTGGAAGATAAAGGCTACGAGGCGGTAAACAAATATGAGCTGAGACCGAACTTCTACATGTACCTCATGAAACAGCAGGCTTAAATTGTTTGTTAGGAGAAGGTGTTGGTCAGATTTTTGCCGATAGTTGTCTATTGTCAACTATTTCTTTCTCACCAGCAAATGGATAATATAAATGGCCAGGATCACTACTGCAAGGTTCAGGAAGGATCTGTATATAGGAGCGTACTTATAACCCACCCATATCCTTATCAGGTCGTTAAGAGAAGAATACAATCCCCACACCGATATGATCAGAAAGGCCACTGCAATAACTATGAACACCTTCCCCAGTATTTGATTTAAATTATACTTTTCTATCTTTTCTTTCTCCATAAAAGGATACCTCCCAATGCGAATAAGGCCAAAATAACCTCAAAACCGGGCACTGCAGTTTCAGGAGTTACTCTTGGTGTTGAGGTTGGAACTGGGGCTGGAGTAGGTTCTTCTCTTGCAAATTCTTCGATCTCAAACTCAACTTTCTTTTCTGTAATGTTCTGGGGAACTTCCTTCTTGGGTGCCAGGTTCAAACCCTTGCTCCACGTCTTCACCAGCGAATCCTGTCTCCAGGCCTCCAGTTTCACCAGATAATTGTAGTCCTTGGGTACGGTAAGATTGCATTCTACCAGAACAGTCTTGCCCTTATCTACATCCATTTCCAGCCACCTGTCATCTGCCAGCACGTTGGATTCATATTGAATAGCCTTAATGTGGAAGGTAGTGTCTGTATAATCCTCCATGCTGTCCACATAAAATCTTGTCAGTACAGTGGCCGTATTATCTTTGACCCTAACGATTTCAAAATCCACATCTTTCATGTTGAACTTGAGCTGTTTATTGTGGGGAACAAGTGAAGTCAGTCCTCTCAAAGACATTTTTTTTGGAGTCAACGATCTCTCTATCTTTATTTACCCTGAAAACGGTATTGTAGTTTTTATCCTTCTCCAGAGAGATGGTAGTGTTCAGCTGTGATAGGCCTTCTTGTCCCTCCTCCGGAGGCTCGATTTCCACTTCTTTGAGAAGCAGTTCAGTTCTGCTGTCGTATACGCTGACAATTAACGAAGTATTGGATAAGGTCTCAGAACGCTGGAGGTTAATAAGGAACTTGATACTGGCATGACTCTCATTTACTCTCAACGCCTTTATATCTATATTCCTTAAATCCACATACTCTTCAAAGTCCTCAGGCGCTCTTTCTGGGGAAATATCTACGAACTGAGGGATTAGAGCAGACAATATAAACAATATCCCAATTAAGGTGGCCACAACCTTCCCGTTCATCTACAACTGATTTTAAATTGCTAACAATACTTAATTTTTTTCTATTGGTAAGTTTTAATTTAATTATCACTTTAGTAAAGAAGGTAAAATCTTCTCACCAGAGACCCGTGAACTCTTTGATAGAACTTCTTCTCTATTTTAAAGTGGCTCATTAGCTGTTCGTCTACTTCCATGTTGGATATTATAACTGCTTTCCTTCTCGATATCAGTACCCTCCTGAATTCTTCCAGTGACTTCCTGTAGAGGGTATCAATTCCTCCAAAGCTCCTGGATGACTTCAGGTAGGGGAAGTCAGTGATTATGGTTTGAAAGGTTTCATCCTTGAAGGGAAGAGCTCTTACGTCCCCCCTCAACACATTTACGGGCATGCCATAATGTTTCAGATTTATGGCGCAACCCTCAACAATATCGGCATAAGCTTCTACCCCTACAAAGTCTATGCCCATCAATCCCGCCTCAGTTAGGATTGTGCCTGCCCCACACATGGGGTCGAGCAACACCTCTCCTCTCTCGATCTCAGAGATATTGACCAGGGCTCTGGCAGATTTGGGAACGATCACTCCCGGCCTGAAATAGGGCTTCAGATCGGGCTGTCTTTCCAGAAACTGTTTCTTGTCCCTGGAATGCACGAGAACGCCCACATATGTCCTGGTGCCAATGTAAACCTTAATTATTAATTCCGGATTAGAGACGCTGATCCTGGCCCCTCTCTCCCACAAAATTTCCCCCAATCTCCTCTCCATTGAAGCTGAATCCACTTCTGTGTGATCTGCTTTCAATACTCTAACGCACAGCTTTTCCTGAGGGATTTCCAGCTCCTCAAATATATTTTCCACCCAATCTACATTGACGGAACCAAGTAGCCTCCAAACCTCATGGGTCAAAGCCAGCCGGTCGAACTTCCCTTCAGCCTCTCCATTGATCTCAACAATGGCGATTTGTCCTTCGGTCTCCACAATTGAGGAGTTCGAGAAAAGATGCAGGATCTCCTCTTGAGCCAGCTCAATATTTTCGCCTGAGAGAAAAAAGACGTACTTCATTTGTCAAGTAATAACCATCAAGCAACAGCTCTCCGGAGCTGAGGCTTTCATTTCTTCTTGTCCTTGCTCTTATCTTTACTTTTGCCTTTACTCTTGCTCTTGGACTTTTTGCTCTTCGCCTCTCCCTCCTGAACGCTTCTCGACTTGATTATTTCCTGGGAAATCTTATCCATGAGCTGAGATTTGGTTCCATTTTTGGGAACCCTGATCCTTCCCCCTTCTTCCCACCAGCTCCGGGGATACTTATTATTTTCAGGAGTACATTTTATACCCAATTTTTTACACGCCTCAACCATCTCATTGAGCTTTACATTGGGCACGGATCTTTTTCTGGGAGTCTTCCTGCCTTCTCCTCTGGTCTTCTTCTTGTCAATATTTGCGGTCCAGATAACCATTTCACTTTCTTTTTTAGGCATACTATCTCCTCTATTATCCAATTAAACCTGTAATTCGAGTTAGGTTACTTCTAAGTTAGGGTGGTTTTAAGTTAGGTTACTTTTAACCTAAAGCTATTTGACGTTCTTGAAGGTTATTTCCACCAGGGGGTGGGGAACATCTTCGATAACCTCTACATCCCTCAAGGATTTTAATCCTTTTTTCTTGGCCAGTCTTTCAATACCCAATTCTATTTCAGCTGGCACTATAATAATATAAGCATCCAGCTTTCTAAATCCAATTCTTCTGGCGGCAACCACTCTGTGATGTCCATCAACCACAAAATACCAGTTACCCTTTTTGATGGTCACTATGGGTTCTGCTAAACCTCTTCGCAGCTCATAGACCCTTCCCTTCAGCTCGTCAGCATAAATTTTGCTCTGCGTGGGTATCAATCTCTTGACGTCAACAAAACCATGATCAATAGTGGCCTGAATATTGTGCACTTTTTCAATGGTTCTCTTGAGCTTCTCCACCTTATCCGGGTCGGCCCTTTCGATCTGACTTCTGATGACATCTGAATTGGATATGATTCCCTTAATACTCTCTCCATCGTCCACCACGGGGAGTTTCGAGTGTCCGGAACGGAACATAACTCTGGCCGCATCCCTCAAATCCATGTACTCCCTGGCAACGTATAGCTCTCGAATCATTACATTTCTTATACTTGTTTCAGGATCCTGTCTTAAAAGATCACGGGCTGAAATGTAACCAATTACTCTTCTACTATGATCAATAATAGGGAAACCATCATGTCCAGTACTGCGGATAAGTGAGATGCCCTCATCTACGGTATTTTCGGGTGAGAGGGTTATCACCTCACGGGTCATGTAATCAGATACTTTTAGCTTTGTCATTTGATTAAATTGGCTATTTGAGTATTAAAAAGTTTGGAGGTGGGGGTAGAGGAAAAAGTAACCATTACCCTTAGCCAAACGTTAAATACTTAATTGATAAACATATAATTAATGTTTGGCTGGGGAGAATTAGGGATAATCCTAGTACTGGCGATAGTACTACTTGGACCAGATAAACTTCCTGAGGCAGCCAGGAAAATGGGTAAAATATACGCTGAATATAATAATGCAAAGAAAAGATTCGAGATGGAAGTTTTCTACGGCCAGGACGTTCCACAAAAGGACTTTCTGGAAAAAATGTCTCAGAACAAGTTCGATATGCTGAAAAAGGATATATCATCTAACATTACAGATACAACGAAAAATTATTTAAATACTGAAAGCCATAATAATAAGTTAGACAAAAATGAGGACGCTAACAAAGTCTCCACAACCTCTGCTTCATCCCAAAACAAAGATGAAGCAAGTAAGAATACCGGAGAAAGTAAAAATGAAGAAGAACAAAACAAAGAAGAAAAATGATTGTGTTTGTTTTGATTTAATTGGATTTAGGAGGAATTAAAGATGATACCAGGAGGATTTGGACCCAATGAGCTGATCTTAATCCTAGTAGTTGTTGCTCTGCTCTTTGGAGCCAGTAAACTACCTCAGCTCGCCAGGAGCATGGGAAAGAGCATGGGTGAGTTTAAGAAGGCTCAAAGAGAAGCCGAAATCGAGTTACAGGAGTTCGAAAAAGAAGTAAAAGAAGGAAAACACAAATCAAAGGATAGAAGAGAGAAACTGGAGGAGATGGCCAGAGACATGGGCATAGAGGACATTGACGGAAAGACTGATGAGGAACTGATCGAAGAGATCAAAAACGCCGCCCCCAAAGAGAGCGCTGAGCCTTAAAGATTCTTAAATCCTTTTAACTCCAAGCTTTTCAATTCCATTTAACTTCGGTCATTCTACTGATACTTGAACGCTGTGATTAATTCTGCCTTTGATTTGTTTTATTCAGATTTTCCTCTCTTCTTTTTGGACTTTTTGGGTAATTTTTTATCTCTTAAAAGGGAAGGTAAATGGAGCAAGTATTTGCCGTCCTGTTGCAGGGATATGATTATCTCTTCCCGGGATAACACCTTATCCAGATTTATTTCGTATTGACCAGGTGCAACTATCCTTACTGTTTCCATGCCCATTTCTTCCGCAATCTGGTTCTTTACTTCTTCTGCCTTTTCTTCTACATCTACTGGTTCTTCTTTCTCTTCCCCTTCTCTCTTTTTAGGTACATAGAGGAACTTGTTGTTGCCGCACTCGCAACCTTTTAGAATTTGCATGTCCCCGTCCACGAACTCTTTTCCACACTCGGTACATCTGTGGGGCATACTTAAACCTCAACTATCTATCAAAACTGACCATGGTTTCGATCAGGTCATTTTGCCTTTTTAGTGTTTTTAACCTGTTGGCTGGCCCTATAACTGTTAAACGGCCTTTGGCCTTCCCAAAAAGCTTTCCGAAAAAATTTGCCGTTTTTTGCCTGTATGTCTCCACTTCAATTCCCAGAAACTCATCGTGATCTATCTCCATCATGGTCATTTCGATCAATTTTGCTTCTTCTTCAGGGGATAGTCCTGATTCCAGAACAACTATTCTTCCCTCTTTAACCTCCTCAATGATCATTCTAAGTTTTTCCATGGATGCCATCTTATCCAGTCTGTCTTTGGAGATCATGTTCAGTTGAACGCCTTCCATATCTATCACCCAAACCTCTCTGCCAGTGACTTATAAAGGCTATCTATGTTCAGTCCTTTCAATGCCGAGATTGGAACTACAGGATGTTGGGTGAAGGCGGACTTTATCCTGGCCGGAGATGCAGTAGGTAAATCAATTTTGTTGGCCACAATCAACAACGGAAGGTCTCTGGCTTCTATATTGCCCACTACAGTCACATTGATCTGGGTAAATGGATCATCTGCCGAATCCATGATCAATAGAACACCATCAAGATCGTCTAACCATTTAATTGCCTCAATAACTCCTTCGGTAGCTTCTTTAGCTCTTCTTTTCGCTTCTGATTCGCTCATTCCGTGCTTTAAGAATTCGTGGAAATCAATTTTGGTTGCCAGACCCGGAGTATCAATAACGTCCAAGTTAAGTGACTTTCCATCTACTTCTATTTTTACTTCTTCTCTAAGTCTTGACCTTCTGGTCTCGTGAGGAACGTCACTTGCAGATCCCATTATGTCACCAGTCCAATCTCTCAAAATACGGTTGGCAAGAGTAGTTTTACCAGCATTAGGAGGTCCATAAATTCCAATTCTCATCTTGTCCTTCTTGAAGAACCATTTGAAAATGAAACCAAATTTTCTTCTTATCCTAAGTACCATTCCCATTTAATTCCCCTCTGTGGTTATTTTCTGCACATGATAATTAAAATTTATGCTTTCAATCCAGTAATATCGCCTCATTTGGGCAAGCATCAACACAAATTCCACAATCTGTGCAAGTATCCCTATCGATCTCCGCACGACCATTCAGTTCAATAGACCCCAGTGGGCATACATCCACACATAACCCGCAGCCATCACAGAATTGGTGATTAATTACTAAAGCCAGTTTAACACCCCAGTTCAAGTACAACTGTTCAACAGTTTCATTAAAATTAAAATAAGATTAGTGGTAAATTAGACATTCTAACTCACCCTGGATTCGACTCTATTGACACTATTGTGATTCATTCACCGTTTCCTCGTCTTTATCTTCAACTTGTTTGAAGGTTATCACTGGCTTCAGTTTGGGCTGAGCTTGCAGTATTTTGGTGAGATTCGAATCTCGCATGGTGACCGTGCCGAAATTATCTTCGTAATTGGTAAAGTTATAGTAATCGGTCACGTTGGAGTCAATGAAACCTCCACGGCTGCTCTGGAAATGCATGGCCACTACTTTTTCATACATGCCGTCATTGGTCCTTATCCCCTCCATATAGAAATCAGTATAGTTGGTAAAGTTACTGCTCATCAATCCCTGGGCGCTTTCTCCAGGGAACATGAAAACCACATTGAACTCTCCTGGAACCCGAGAAACGTATTCACTATACTTGGAGTTACCGTTGGTGTTGGTGGAGACCAGGTCAAGAGTTGATTTTACATGCTGTTGAGTTCCGATCAGGAAAGGTGATGTTTCGGGAGTCATCATAATATTGTTATTGGTTTTCACCTCGAATCCACTATAGTTGCCTTTCTGGCCTTTATAATATATCTTGGTCTGGTTTGCATCTATAAGATAGAGCAGGCCATCATTATAGCCAGCAACCAGAAAACCTCTCAATTCCTGGAACACATCCGTTCCCAGGTTGGAGAATACGGCCGGGTAATAATTATTATTTGTAACGTTATTGATGTATCTCGAAAGCCGCTCATCCTCGATACCAGCGGTATTGGTGTAGATGATTTGAGTTGTTCCTGATGGCAACATATCGATCCATTCCTCAAGACCACTACAACTGTAACTGACATCCCGTTTATTGTTAGTGTCACCACCGGGCATCATGGCAAAGACACTGCCGATCATTATTAAAGCTAACAATATCGCAAGCGCTCGTGCTGACTTCGTTTCCATTCTCTTGGCCATATTCTTACACTGCAAGAAAAGAAAAGATAAAACTTTTGGTGAAAATCAGTGAACAAAAAATGAACTGTGAGTAAAATTCTTATCATCCAATATTTAAGCGAAGATAATGGTTGCGGACGAGAGATCTGAAAAGGAGATTGAAGCAGATACTACTCTTCTCATAGAAGGTGATGCTGACCTTCAGGTAGTATCAGGAGAGGCAGAAGTATTCGGTTGCCCTGTGAGCAATATTCACATTGTCAATGGAAAAGTGTTGCCCTTCTACTTTAAGGAGAACTCCACAGTAAAGGTGAGGGGGAAATCGATTCCCGTAAAGGGCTCTACTATACCGGATGCCTGGGAAAAATTGGTCAAAGAGGGTTACAGGGAGATTTTTCTCCTGGGGAATTCTGATAGCGGGAAAAGCAGTCTTGCCACCTATCTTTTGAATAAAAGAGAGGATGTTAAATGGGCCATCGATCTGGATATTGGTCAGGCCAGTATAGTCCATCCCTGCGCTATGGGGGTCTCTAAAGTAGAGAAAAAGATAATCTCTTTATCTCAGGCTGAGATGAACGAAGCCTATTTTGTAGGGTCAACATCACCCACGGGAAACGAGATGAAGTGCTTGCGAGGCATAAACAAATTGAACTCTCTTACCGGGGGTGAAGGAGCAGTAATAGATACCACAGGATGGACTGATGGCAAGAGAGCCAGAGATTATAAGTTGACCAAACTGGAGATATTAAACCCTGATGTGGTGGTTTGTTTTGGAGAAATACCTTACTACCTTGCTGATTACAACGCGATTCATGTTGAACCGTTTGTAACCAAAAAGAGGAGTAGAGAAGTCAGGAAGTCCATAAGAGAGAGCATGTATCTCGAATGGTTGGAGAATCCTCATACAAGAGAGCTGGATGGCTCTATTATAGGTAATGTGACCTTATTTAAGGGTGAGGAAGCCGACAGACAATTCTTAAATGAATTGATAGAAGAAGAAATCCTTTTCGCTGAGAAGGGGTATGATTTTCTAAATGTATACTTGAACAAAGGCGTGGAGGTGGGTTTTGAGCTGATCAAAGCACTTAAAGAGCTATACGAGGTTGAAGACGTTTGTATCGTAAATCTCCATCAATTAAAAGGTGTTCTTGCAGGTCTCTACAGTGATAGTTATCTTGGGATGGGATTGGTAGAAGAAGTGGACGTGCAGAACAGGACCATAACTGTCATCACTCCTGTGGAAGAAGAAATAACCAGTATTGAGCTGGGAATGCTAAAATTAGAGAATGGAACAGAAGCCGCGGTAAACATTCCTAAAAGGTTTTATTGGTAAGGAGTCAACCTGAAGGTATATGATGGAGGTAAAGACCAGTAAAAGGGTGGAGGTTATCGATATCACTTTTAGAGTAAAGGATGAGGTCAAAAAAGCTGGGGTAGAGGACGGTATCGCTGTGGTCTATACCAAACACACCACCACTGCCATAACCATTAATGAAGGTGAATCCGGGCTTAAAGAAGATATAGTGGATGCGGTGGAGAAAGTTATTCCTCAGGGCGCAGGATACAGGCACGACAGAATAGACAACAATGCGGACTCTCACTTGAGAGCGATATTCATTGGCAACAGTGTTACCGTTCCTATAGTCAGCGGTAGCCTGGATCTGGGCACCTGGCAGAGCATCCTTTTTATTGAGTTTGACGGGCCCAGGAACAGGAGAGTAGGAATAAAAACGGTTTGATCTATATGAGCACTAAAAAAGGTCAAAAGGATCAGAAGGACCATTACTACTATCAAGCAAAAAAGAAGGGCTACAGGAGCAGAGCGGCCTTTAAACTGCTTCAAATGAACAAGAAGTTCAAATTGCTCAAGAAAAATAGCTCTGTCCTCGATCTAGGAGCGGCTCCAGGTGGTTGGAGCCAGATAGCGGTCTCTTTGGGAGCGGATGTGGTTGCGGTGGACATCAATTCCGTCTCAGAGATAAAAGGAGTCACTTTCATCAAAGGTGATATCAACGAAGAAGAGACCCTGGACAAGATCAAGAGTGTTAAAGACAAATACGACACGGTGATCTGCGATGCATCACCCAACATTTCCGGTAACTGGAGTTTAGATCACTTCAGGTCAGTGGAGATCGCCAGGTCGGCTTTTAACTTGGCGAGAGAAGTTTTAAAGCCGGGAGGGAATTTCGTGGTAAAGATGTTCCAGGGTGAAGAGACCCAATATACCTTCAACCGGTTCAAGAGGAACTTCAAGTTCCAAAAACTGCATACTCCTCAAGCATCAAGAAAGCGGAGCGCGGAAATCTATTTTATAGGCAAAGGATTCCAACCTGACTGAAACCTTAGCTGATTTAGCTGATTTAGTTAACAACCTGCATTAATGCTTTAATGAAATGAAAATAAACCAAAAATAATTGAAGATGAATACGGGCTAAAACCCTTTCTTCAGCTCCCCTGTTTTCTCTTCCAGCTTTTTGATCGTATCCTTTGAGTCCCCGTATTTCTCTATTATGTTGATTAGAGAGCTCCCCACCACTACACCGTCGGCTCCATTGTTGATTAGCTTTTCGACCTGTTCCTTCCTGGATATGCCGAAGCCTACGCACAACGGCTTACTGCACACGTCTCTGGCTCTGTGGAGGAAGTCGATCGATTCCTGAGGAACGTCTTCTCTCACCCCTGTAGTCCCGTAGAGGGAAACGAGGTATACAAACCCTGAGCTTGCATCGTTGACGCTCATCAATCTCTGTTGAGGAGTGTTTGGTGCCGCCAGAAATACGGTATCCATATTGTGCTCTCTGCATACCTGAATATAATCCCGGGACTCCTCGATGGGGAGGTCAACTACTATCAGACCGTCGACACCTGCTTTACTCGCCGTGCTGACGAAATTCTCTTCTCCACTAACGTAAATGGGATTATAGTAGGTCATGAGGACCACTGGTGTATCCGAATTATCCTTGAACTGCTCCACTACCTCAAAGACCTTTGACAGCCTCATTCCATTGTTCAGTGCTCTGTAGTTTGCCTTCTGTATGGTAGGACCGTCGGCCATGGGGTCACTAAAGGGAATTCCCAGTTCAAGTATGTCAGCATTTTTCTCCAGAGCGTGAAGGAACTTTACTGTCGCTTTTGGATGGGGGTCGCCTGCAGTTATGAAGGTGATTAGTGCCTTTCCGTTCTCAAATACATCACTTATCATAGTTCCACCGCCGACATGACTATGCTCAGGTCTTTATCTCCCCTGCCGGAAAGGTTGACCACCACCACACCATTTTGGTCCATGTCTTTGGCGATTTCCATAGCATGGGCCACAGCATGAGAGGATTCTAGAGCCGGAATAATACCTTCGGCCTTCGACAGCTCCTTGAACCCCTTTAGGGCCTGCTCATCCCCAACTGCCACGTATTCTGCTCTTTCACTTTCCTTAAGGTAGGCGTGCTCGGGCCCTACACCGGGGTAGTCCAGTCCAGCTGCTATGGAGTGGGTGGGCAGCATCTGGCCATCACCATCCTGGAGGAAATATGAAAGCATTCCGTGCAGAACACCTTTATTACCGCCGCAAAGGCTTGCAGAATGTTTTTTGCCGTCCAGCCCTTCTCCTGCCGCTTCTACTCCTATCAGCCTAACATCGTCATTTACGAAAGGGTAGAAAATACCTAAGGCGTTGCTGCCTCCTCCTACACAGGCCACAACGCAGTCGGGCAGCTTTTCTTCAGCTTCAAGAGACTGATTTCTGGTCTCTTCACCGATCACGGCCTGAAAATCCCTCACCAGAACGGGATAGGGGTAAGGCCCCACAACTGAACCGATAAGGTAATGCGTATTCTCAAAACTTGCTACCCAGTCTCTCAACGCCTCGTTTATGGCGTCCTTCAGGGTTCGGGAGCCAGAGTCTACAGAGTGGACCTCGGCCCCCAGTAATTTCATTCGGAACACGTTGGCTTCCTGTCTTCTTATGTCCTCGCTTCCCATGTAGATCTCGGTTTGAAGGTCGAATAGAGCTCCTGCCATTGCGGTCGCAACTCCGTGCTGCCCTGCCCCTGTTTCGGCTATTAATCTGCTCTTCCCCATTTTTTTGGCCAGCAAAGCCTGCCCGATAGTATTGTTTATTTTGTGAGCTCCTCCGTGAAGCAGGTCCTCTCGTTTAAGGTAGATCTTGGCTCCACCTATTTTTTCTGACAGGTTTTTAGCATAGTACAGGGGGGTTGGCCTTCCGGCGTGTTTGAGGAAATACTGAAGGTCATTGTTGAATTTATCGTCATCCCTCAGTTTTTTGTATTCCTTTTCAAGCTCCTCGAGGGGAGGGGTAAGCACTTCCGGGACATAACGTCCTCCAAATTGATCTCCAAATTTCATTTAAGTACCTCCGCAAATTCCTTGATAAGTCGTCCATCTTTACGCCTGTTTCTTTCCACTCCTGAAGAGACGTCCACTCCAAACGGCCTGACATATTTTACAAGTTCCGACACATTTACGGAGTTCAATCCTCCGGCCAGGATCACCCGCTTATCCATTCTCTCCACAATCTCTTTGCTCACTCTCAAGTCATGCAGTTTACCACTTCCATTTCCAGTGTCCAGGAGGAAGTAATGGGGATTGTACTCAGACATATTGTTGATCATTTTTTCTACCTCTCTTTCTACAACATCACACCTTTGAGGGACTTTAAAGGCTTTGATTATTTCTCCATCAAACATTTCCCTCAGCTCTTTGAATTCCTGAGGATCCATATCGGAGTGAACCTGAATGTGGTCCGCATCTGTTTGTTCAATAATATCTGTCCATCCTTCAAGCGTTCTTTCAGTTGACACAACGAAAACAGGTATTTTTGCCCTGAGTATAATTCCTTTTGCCACTCCTAACTCCACAGCCCTCCTTGAAGCCGCTCTAACCACTACTCCTGTGACATCTGCGAACTTCTCTACCATCTTCAGCTCAGTGGATTCTTTGATTCCGCAAATTTTGATAAGCATCTGAATCTAAATGTAAATTTAAATTTAAATTTAAATTTAAACTCTTAACCCAGTTCTCGATTATCCTTAAACCATCATGCGTCAAAATGCTCTCCGGATGGAACTGCACGCTCTCCACTGGCCTTTCCGTACATCTCATTCCCATTATTATCCCATCTTCAGAAAGTGCCGAGATCTCAAACCTATCCGGCATGTTGAGGACAGCCAGCGAATGGTATCTACCTGCTTCAATGGGATTATTTATTCCCCTGAATATGGTCTTGCCATCGTGATTTACTACGGAGGTCTTTCCGTGGTGGGGGGTCACTCTTCCCACCTCTCCCCCGAATATGTAGGCGATCATCTGGTGTCCCAGGCATACTCCCAGAACAGGAATCCCTATCTTCCTGATTATCTCTGGACAGTTACCCACATCTCTTTTCCTTTCGGGAGAGCCCGGTCCCGGTGAAATTATAATGCCCCGGGGATTCAGCACTTTTACTTCTTTTAGAGTCGTGGTGTTGGGCACCACCTTTACCTCCTCATAGAATGAGGCGTACTCTGCCAGATTCCACACAAAGGAATCGCGATTATCTATTATCAGTATCATTTTCAACCTCCAGAGCCTTCATAACCGCTGCCATTTTCCTTTCTGTCTCGTAATACTCTTTTTCGGGTTCAGAACCTGAAACCACTCCTGCTCCAGCTCTAATCCTGCAGCAATCGTCCATTTCCAGCATCCTGATGGCTATGGCCATGTCCGCATAACCGTTGGAGGAAAAGTATCCCACTGCTCCCCCATACACTTTCCTCTTTGACTTCTCCAGCTCGTCGATGATCTCCATGGCCCTGACCTTGGGGGCACCTGTTAATGTTCCCGCAGGGAACGAAGCTTCCATAGCGTCAAAAGGAGTTGCATTCTCTTCCAGCTGGCCTACCACCTCGCTCTCTATATGCTGAACGTGGCTGTACTTGGCCACATCGAAGTACCTGGAGAGCTTGACACTACCCGATCTGGACACTTTTCTTACATCGTTTCTGGCCAGATCCACCAGCATCACATGTTCTGCCTTCTCCTTTTCATCAGTGAGCATTTGTGTAGCGAATGCATTGTCTTCTTCTTCGCTCTCACCTCTTTCGCAGGTACCGGCGATCGGATTGATCTTGTAGATATCTCCTTCCACCGAGGCCATAGTCTCGGGAGAAGCACCGACCACACCCTTATCAAACTCCAAAAGGAACATATAAGGGCTGGGATTTACATTCCTGATGTTCCTGTACATCTTGAAGGGGGAAAAATCGCTGTTCAACTGATATTCTCTTGACAGAACTATCTGGAAGGCATCTCCGGAAAAGATATAGTCCTTTGCTGCACTCACACTATCCATGAATTCTTCTTTTTGCGAATCGCATCCTTTGATTTCAGTTCCTCCTTCCTCGTTCTCTATTTCGTATCTTTTCGCTCTGGAAATCATCCTCTCCGCATACTTGGCCTCCTGCTGAGAGTCTTCGGTGGATACGTAATAGACCTTATTCAGGACGTGATCGTAGATGAATGCTTGATTATAATAGCCGAAAAAGGATTTCTCATCAATATTGCCGTCTATGTAAGCGTGAACTGCATCATAGGCAGCGTAACCCACAAAACCCCCTGAAAATTTCACTTCATTCAAGTTGTTACTGCTATAATAAGGTTTTAAACCCTGGAAGGGGCTGTCCTCTTCTGACACTTTCTTTCCATCAATCCTCACCCCATCCCCGATCTCCACCGTAAACTCGGGGTTGGCAGAGATGTAAGTATACCTGGCCTTTAACTCGTGCCTGGAAAGGGATTCGAGAATAAATGGGTAATCATCCTCTCTCAACACTCCATATAGTTTCAAAGGGTCAGCATATTCTAATTTTATTAGCATTCTGGATCTCCTCTAGTTTTCCCAGAACTCTCCTCTCTTGTATGGCATTTTTCGCAATTTCAACACCTTCAATAAAATCTCCTGCAATATTCGACGCGTAGAGTGCTGCTGAAGCGTTAATAAGAATAAAATTGGTATCATCACCGGTCTTTCCTGAAAAGACATTCTTGATCCTCTGAGCGCTCTCCTCACAACTGGAGCACTGAACAATTTTAGATTTGTCAAAACCAAAATCTTCAGGGCCTACCGAGTATAATTCGACTTTATTGTTAACCTCCGCAATAGTGGTTTGCGCACGAGGGTTAACCTCATCCATTCCGCTTCCGTGGACCACCAGAGCCTTTTTGACCCCCATGATATTTAGGGCATTGGCCACTTTCTCTACCAGATCAGGGGAGTTCACTCCTACCAGTTGAAATTGAGGGGAAGCGGGGTTCGCCAGAGGTCCCAGAATATTAAAAACCGTTTTCACTCCCAGTTGCTTTCTCACCGGCATGATCTTCTTCAATGCAGGGTGGTAGAGTGGAGCCAGTAGAAAAGTGAAATTGGTCCTCTCCATGATCTTTTGAGCGTCTTGAGGTAAGTTCTCAATTCCTATGCCTAAAGCTTCAAGAACATTCGCAGAGCCGCTGTTGGAAGTAACAGAGACGTTTCCGTGTTTGGATACTCCCCTGAAGCACGACAGGATAACCGCAGCGGCCGTGCTTACATTGATGGTGCAGGAACCGTCGCCTCCAGTCCCACAGGTATCGGCAACCTTTCCCAAATCGATTTTGAGGGCATAGTCTCTCATGGCCTGGGCCAGACCGGCGATTTCCTGTGAGGAGTAACCTTTGGATTGAAGGGCGACCAGATATGCGGCTATTTTTAGATCACTCTCCTCCAACAGATTGCAGAACAATGAATAGGACTCTTTAAAATCAAGGTCATTACCCTCAATAACCTTATTCAACATTATTTTGCCTCCACAAAACTCTTTACAAAATCATAAGTGTTCTCAGCTCTCATAAAAGCGGTACCTATCAGTACAGCATGAGCATACTCCAGAACCTCTTTCAAATCATTGAGGGAAGATATTCCGCTCTCGCTTACAATAATCCTGTCGTCAGGAACTAAATGCGATAGTTTTTCTGTGAGACCAACAGTTCCGTTATCTATTTCCAGTTTTTGGATATCTCTGTTGTTTATACCGATCATCTTTGCACTGGTTTGCTTCGCAATTTCAATGTCCTGAGGAGTATGGACCTCCACAAGTGGATTTAGTCCGTGCTGGATAGCATAATCGACGAACTCTCCTGTGTCCTCCTTCAAAATTCTGGCTATAAGCAGTATCGCCGATGCTTCGGCCTCTGCAGTCCTTTCTATTTCTGCTCTGGACAGTATGAAATCCTTGCGGAGAACGGGGAGGTGAGATTCTCTGCAGATCTTTTTAAATATATCGAATTCCCCTCTGAAATGGTTTGGCTCGGTGATATAGGAGATTCCAGCAGCTCCAGACCTTTCAAAGATCTTCAAGATGCCCAAAATCTTTCGTTCGCCCAGCAGGTCTCCATACTGGGGAGAATGGACTTTTATTTCCGCAATTACTGCATTTTTATATCGATTGTTTAACTCAATATTCTTGAGCATATCCCTTTTTTGTGTGACTATACCCATATTTTAGGATTATACCCATATAGAGTATTTAAACTTTTTGACTCCAAGACTAATTACCCCATCATCATGGCTATTCAGAACAGTTTTTAAATGTGCAAAACCAAGTATATACTATAACTCCACCCCTCGAGACTCCACAACTTTTTAAGGCCAAGGTGGAGGTCAATTCTCCACCTATTGTTAATTTTCTCAGCTTTACACTTAACACAACCATTATTAAACCCTAAGCTAAACAACAAAGAATGTAATAAATAATAGAAAATTACATTATGCATAAAACGGGTGAGATAAGTATGGCCAAGAAAAAGAAGGATGAAAAATCGAGACCGAACATTGAGGAGCTTAAAGCCAACAAAAACATTAAGGGCTTAATAAAAGCGATGGGATACAACGATGAGGATGTCAGGATGTACGCCTCGCTTGCGCTGGCCAACATGGACGAATCCGTAATTGAGCCTCTTATAGACACATTAACCAAGAGCAAGGATGAGAACATCATATGGGGATCCATATGGGTTTTGAGCAAAATGGGTAAGCCCGCTGTGGAACCGCTAAAGAAGTTACAAGAACACAAGAGCGAAAAGGTCAGAATGAACGCTCAGATGGCTCTGGACATGATATACGAAGAAGGTAAGGTCTTCTTCGAGTGATATATGTTCAATCCAAGTATCCATTATTTACCCGGGCCAATCAATTCCTTTTAATGTTTTTATCCTTTTATTGAATATCTGTAGCTTTTAATTTATTTAGACAATAGTCAACATACTCAGGTTAAACCTATTAGTAATAAATTACATATTTTAAATTGTTAGCATGGTTTCATAAAATCGAGGTGGTAGAAATAAAACATCAAAAAATAGAGATCTGCTGTCCAAGGTGTGAGGACGATAAGATCGACCACAAAGCTTCCGTAGTGGAAAAAGAAGAGGGCAAAAGCAAAGAGGTTATCCGATTTCAATGTGATGATTGTAAATCCGTGGGAACCTTCACTGTTTATAAGTTATCCGGGATAGAGATAATCGACTGTCCATGAAGTAATAACCCAAAAAACTAATAAATAGTCAAAAAATATAAAATTAATTTTTTATTTTAAATTTCAATCTGACTTTTAATTTAGATTTCCCAGTTGGTCAGAGATCTATTGATCAATTAATATCCATTCAGGTAGTGATAAAAGAGGTAAACAGGATAGCACACCATTAATAATCTGTATATTTCTCTTGAATCTCTTCAAAAACTATTTAGAGAATCACAAAAAATTTAAGTAACTTTCAAGTTCCCGCTTTTAAATGAGATTTCTCCTGATTCATGCTGATTACATGGAATATGAAGTAAAAAAGAAAACGAAATATGCTGAGCCTTTTGAAGGTAAAGGGGAGAGGTATGAGGAGCCCCTCGTCGCTTTTGTAGCAATTGAGAAAGGAGATAGCGAAGAACTCGTAGATGTGGCTGTAAAGGAGATTCTGCAGGTTTTCGAGAGGACAGGAGCAGAGAGGATTATGGTGTATCCCTACGCCCATCTCTCATCGAATTTAGGCGATCCTGAAACTGCTGTCAGCCTGTTGAAGGATATGGAAGCAAAATTGGGAGAAAAAGTTGATGAGGTCCACCGCTCTCCCTTCGGATGGTATAAAGCATTCAAGATCTCATGTAAAGGCCACCCGTTAAGTGAGCTTTCCAGAGAACTGTCAGGAGAAGATAAAGAGCTTACTCAGGCTCTTAAGGCTGAAGAAAAGGCTGAAAGCCACTGGTACATTTATGATGGAAGCGGGCTGGTAGATGCAGATAGTTTCGATTTCACCCCATATGAGGACCTCCGAAAGTTTGTGGATTACGAGATCTCCAAAAAGAGAGCTGCAGAGAAGACACCTCCTCACGTGGATTACATGAGGAGGTTGCAGATAGCGGATTACGAGCCTGCCAGCGATTCAGGCCATATCAGGTATTATCCTAAAGGTAAGTTGATCAAAAAGCTTCTGGAAGACTACGTCACTCAGAAGTGCGTAGAGCATGGGGCTATGGAAGTTGAAACACCTATAATGTATGACAGAAATCATCCCACTCTCCGCAAATACCTGGAGAGATTTCCAGCCAGACAATACATTGTGGAAGGGGATAAAAGGGAGTTTTTTCTCAGATTTGCTGCCTGCTTTGGCCAGTTCTTGATGAGCCACGATACCAACATCACTTACAGGAACCTCCCCATGCTGATATACGAGCTCACTCACTACTCCTTCAGGAAAGAGCAGCGAGGGGAGCTTTCCGGCTTAAAGAGAATGAGAGCTTTCACCATGCCAGATATGCACACCATAGCATCCAATATCGAGCAGGCCAAACAGGAGTTCATTAAGCAGTTCGAGCTGGGTGTAGAGGTACTCAAGGACATCGGTCTCGATCCCCATGAGTACGAGGTGGCCATCAGGGTCACTGAAGATTTCTATGAGGAGAACAAAGACTTTATACATACGCTTTATGAGATCCTGCAGAAGCCCATTCTCATTGAGAAGTGGGATAAGAGGTTCTTCTACTTCATAATCAAGTTCGAATTCAACTTCGTTGACGCTCTGGACAAAGCGTCAGCACTCACAACGGTCCAGATAGATGTGGAGAACGCCGAGAGGTATGATATAACCTATGTTGACGAGCACGGAGAGAGAAAGTACCCATACCTGCTTCATTGCTCAGCAAGTGGAGCAATAGAGAGGTGCATGTATTCCATTCTGGAGAAAGCATATTTTCAGGGACAAAGAGGTATCCTTCCCATGCTTCCCGTCTGGCTCTCACCCACCCAATTGAGAATCATACCCGTTTCGGAGAAATACACCGAACAGGTAGTTGAAATAGCCCAGGAGATTAAGGATAAAGTAAGGGTCGATGTGGATGACAGGAATGAGACTCTGGGTAAAAAAATAAGAGAGGCCTCCAGAGAATGGATTCCCTACATTGCAGTGGTAGGCGAAAAAGAGATTAATCAGAAGTTCCTCACAATAACGGTTCGCTCAGAATCCACTCAGAAGGATCAAAAGAAGGTCGAGATGGGAATGAACGAGTTAGTCGATAGAGTTGCTGAAGATAACAGGGGCAAACCTTTCAAACCGCTTCCCCTGCCGCTACTGTTATCCAGGCGACCATCATTCAGGTGATAAAAAATGATGCCCGGTGGCGAAGAAGAAGATTACCAGGTAGGTGTGGTGAAAACAGTTTTACCTTTAGGAATGGGAATTATAGCCGGAATACTATCCTTTCTAATTACTCAGGGAGAGGGGCAAAGGGACCCTCTGGGAATAATGGTCCTTGTTCTGCTCGTATATGCCCAAAAACCCATTCTCCCCAAATTCGGGATAGAACCCAAAGGAAAGGATTGGGCTCTGCTGGGTTTCCTATCTTTTACCGCATGGTACATTTCCTGGACTTTTATGCTGAACCTTTAGTCTTAAGGTGTCTCCATGAGAATAGCCGTTCTTGACAGGGACAAGTGCAAGCCAAAAAGATGCAGCCGCGAATGTATAAAATATTGTCCACCCATGAGGTCAGGCCAAGAAGTTATCGAGATAGATAATGTGGCCAGAATATCTGAGGAAACGTGTGTAGGCTGCGGCATATGTATCAAGAAGTGTCCTTTTAGTGCTATATCCATTGTGAATCTTCCAGACGTTCTTGAAGGTGAGGAGATACACCGCTATGGCGAGAACGGATTCGTTCTTTATAACCTCCCCATCCCACGCAAAGGACACGTAACGGGCATACTGGGACCCAACGGAACGGGAAAAAGCACTGCGATCAATATACTATCCGGCAACATCAAGCCGAACCTGGGTAAAGAGGAGGCCACCTGGGAAGAGATAATGGAGAGATTCGCGGGGACGGAGCTTTTCGAGTATCTCAAAGACCTTTCCTCCCAAGAGATCCGAGTCTCTCTCAAACCCCAGTACATCGAAGCCATACCCAGAGCCTACAAAGGAAAAGCAGAGAAACTGCTCCGGCAGGTTGATGAAGAAGGAAAATTCGATGAAATAACTTCAACCTTAAATTTAAGTGAAGCGATAAAGAGGGACATCAAGAATTTGAGTGGTGGAGAACTGCAACGACTTGCTATTGCAGCCTGTTTGCTCAAGGATGCGGATTTCTACTTCCTGGACGAGATCACTTCTTATCTGGACATATATCAGAGGACAGAAGTTGCCAAGGTGATCCGAAAAAAGGCAGAGGAAAAGCAGATACTCATTGTGGAGCATGACCTGGCAATTCTGGATATGCTGGCAGATTTCGTTCACCTCACCTACGGCACTCCAGGCGTATATGGTGTGGTGACCGGCCCCAAAGGAGTGAGAGCGGGGGTAAACCAATACCTCAGAGGTTATCTACCGGATGAGAATATCAGAATCAGAGAAAAATCAATCGAATTTGACGTCTTCCAGCCACAGAAAGCAGAAGAGAGAGAAACTCTGATAAAATACCCGGGTTTTGAGAAAACATTCCCTGAGTTCAAGCTCACTACTGAGGGGGGCTCCATAAGGTCGGGAGAAGTTCTGGGAGTGGTCGGTGCCAATGCTACCGGTAAATCCACTTTCGTTAAAGTCCTGGCCGGAGAGATCGAAGACGATAAACAAGAGGTCGATCTGGACCTGGAAGTCTCTTATAAGCCCCAATACGTGCAGGCAGATGTTAGCTATCCAGTAAGAATGTTCCTCCACCAGATAAACCCTGCAATATCCAGCTCCTACTACAAAACAGAGTTCATACGACCCCTCGGACTAGAAGGACTGCTGGACAGCCCATTGAACGAACTCTCCGGTGGAGAGCTTCAGAGAGTAGCTATCCTCGCCTGCCTGCTCAGGGATGCAGACCTATATCTTCTTGATGAGCCCTCCGCACACCTGGACGTAGAGCAGAGGACTGAGACAGCCAGAATTATTCGCCGTTTCGCCATGAACATGGAGAAGAGCGTTATGGTAGTGGACCACGACATTTATCTGGTGGACATGATAAGCGACCGACTGATCGTCTTCGAAGGAGAGGCAGGAAAACACGGTATCGCCAAAAAAGCCGTGGACATGAGAAAAGGAATGAACAGATTCCTCTCCAACCTGAATATCACTTTCCGCCGGGACGAAGAAACCAAAAGACCCAGAGTGAACAAACT
>CAZQTT010000022.1:0-34012 GCA_964596255.1 uncultured archaeon | reverse complement strand
TACCAGCTTCTACCTCGGCCTGTTAAAAAAGGGTTCCAACATGTGGTCAATTAATCTGTTCCCTAATTCTTATTTTGATTTCTTGAATTGATATTGGTCTGTTCTTTTGCTGAAATTTCATGAGACCGCAAACAGTCAAGAAACCGCTTTATAAGGAAAGGAATCTTCAGATCATTTTCGGAGTAGCTTTAATGGTGGTTCTGGGAGTTAGTAGTATAACCCCGGCTTTCCCCGAGATAGCGAAGGGATTAAATATCTCTGAGAATGAGGTAGGGCTTCTGATCACTCTCTATACGCTACCTGGCGTACTGTTTACTCCTGTAATGGGGGTGCTGGCAGATAGACTTGGGAGGAAAGAGGTACTGGCCCCCTCATTATTGCTGTTCGGTGTTGCCGGTGCTGCCTGCGGTTTCACCCCTGACTTTAACCTCATACTGGTTCTGCGTTTCTTACAGGGGATAGGAGCGGCCTCTCTGGCCTTTCTAAATATCACAATCATTGGCGATCTTTATTCCGGAAGAGAGCGTTCAGAAGCTGTAGGATATAACGAGAGCATTATCAGCTTTAGTGAAGCCGTCTATCCATTTATAGGTGGTTTTATAGCCGTGTTGGGTTGGTATTATCCCTTCTACCTTCCTATAGTTGCAGTTCCCATTGGTCTGGTGGTCTTATTCTATTTGAGGTCGCCTCAACCTGAAAACAATCTCCGCATCAAGGAGTATCTTCGAAATGCCGCACTGAGTTTTAAGAGTTTAGAGGTGATTGGTCTTTTTGTAGCCGTTATCCTCACCTTTGCCATCTACTACGGCATCTTCCACTCTTTCTTCCCCTTTTTTATGAAGAAGTTCGGTGCGAGTTCCTCCACCATCGGACTCTTTATGACCCTCACGTTCATATCTACGGCGATAACTTCTACCCAGCTGGGCAGGCTGGTCAAATTTTTCCCCGTAAGATATCTTCTCATGGCGGGATGCGCCCTGTACTGTTTATCAATGCTTGTTATCCCTGCAGTCCCTGATTTGGAATTGCTCTTGTTCCCGGTGATAATCTATGGGGTTGCTCAGGGAATAAATCTACCCAATCTGCTTGCCCTCCTGACAGGCCTGGCTCCCATGGAACACCGTGCTGCATTCCTTTCAATCAACTGGGTAGTGGTCAGATTCGGACAGACCATAGGACCTCTTCTGGGAGGCATAGTGTTTGGGTTATGGGGAATAAACGCGGTCTTTTATTCTGGTGCAATACTGGCGATAGCCATGTTGGTAGTAGTAACTCTGGCCATAAAAAAACCTTAAAGAATTCCATACCGGATTAGAAGGCTTATTACAGGCTTATTTACACTTTGATCTTCTCTAATTGAGAGAGGAGGGTAACGCCCTTACCCATCTCTTCTATCTCCTGAGTTAGCTGTTCAGAGGGTTTTCCGTGATAAAACACTACCTGTTCCGGGTCGCAGTGCTCTACCATGGCCTTTATACCATCATAGTCCAGGTGATCGCTGACCACAATTCTGGGATAGTAGAATCTCTGGGCGGTCAGCATGAACTTCTTGCCATCAATATCTCTCAGATTGTGGGGAGGTACCAGATTCACATCCCCATCCTCATCTTGGGTGCATTCGATCCCCAGAGAACTGCATATACTGGCTATCTTCTCCTCAGCACAAACTCTGTAGCCTGCTTCATTCAGAATCCGAGTAACACGCTGAGCTTTCCCGATAGGGTATACGCCGTAAGTAGATTCTACTGCTTCCCCCACCAGTTTTTCCAGCTCTTCCTGGAAAGTATCCCTGGGACTGCCGTAAGTGGCTTCAGTTACCAGCACATCACATTTAGGGAGCTTAGAGTAGTTCTTGACGTCTCCTGTTACCAGCACCCTGGATGAGGAGTTCACCAGAAATGCACAGGAGCCAGGAATATGTTCGGTGGGGTAGGTGTTTATTTTCACACCATCCAAATCGATTTTATCCCCCACCTCAAAACACGTGCCGGAGAAATCCCTGCAGGTCGTGGTTTCCAGAATAGATGCCGTTTGATCAGAGGTGACAGCACGGGGGTTCTTCATGTTGTTCTGCCCATAATGATCGGTGTGGGCGTGAGTGATAAGGTTGTAGCCGTCAGCCCCAGAAGAAGAGTCTATATGGAGGTCGGTCTCAAACCTTAATGTCAAATGGACTCTTGTTTTACCTTTCTCCACCCTCTTGAAGGGGAAAAAACCGAATTCCTCCAGGATATGGAGAGAGGACAAAGGACATTACCTCCTCTTCTTCTTGAAACAAATCATACAGTCCTTGCACTTTTCCCTGATTCTCTTGTCCATAAGATGCGTTTTCCCAAGGGTTATAAAACTCTTTTTTCTCCTGCAAAACTAATCATAAAACTGACTATAAAAGGGATATATGGGTTAAAATTAAGAAGTTGAGGGAAAAATATGGTTACTCGATTTCTATCTTTTTGACTACTTTACTTTCTTTTTCTGTCTCGCCCTTCTCGATCTTTTTCACTTGAGCATCAATTAGGCTTCTGAAGGCAAGCAGACTCTCCTTGTAAGCCTCGAACATATGTTCTCGGAACTCCTCGGGCAGAATATCGTCCATGGTGGGAATTTTGAGCTTAACATCCCTGGGCATCTGTATCACCTGAACTTTATCTGTAACTCACCGTTATTAAAACTTGCTCCACAAGGTTCTCTGAGGGCAAGGGATTGGGGAAGGAAAAGAACTCTCTTCCACTGTTTGGTAGCGATTATCAGCTCTTCGCCCCTCTTGTTCAGATTTAACTCTTCCTTGCTTACAAAAGGAGCTTTCAAGCTCAGTAAGAAGTCATCACCGTCTTTCTCAATTCTCATGGGTTTTTCATGGCTGAACATCTGGGCAGGGTCCTGTCCGTTGTAGAGATTTTCTCCCAGGTCCTGAAGCATGTCGCCCACGATTTCGGAGGATTGGAAGGGTATAGTAAACACTGAGATGGGAAAAGTCTCCTCTATCTGCTTGATGTTATCCTGCTGGATTTCCAGCCATCGGGCGAAATAGTTACCTGCCTGCTCCGGAAATACTTTGTTCACTATAACACAATCCACCTGGTAGCCGAAAAGGTTCAAGTAGGTGAACGCTCTTTCTGACTCTTTTATTACCATTTTCTCCGGATTCATGACTATTCTTACTACCGTGTTCTCTCCTTCAAGAATCTCCTTCAGCTTCCCCATCTTAACGTACATGTCCTGAATCTTGTCCATGACCTCCTCAGAAGGCAGGGGGAGCTTGAACATGGGCTCTGCCATGGGCCTCACGTATTTCATCAGTCTCTTCTCAATTCCGAAGAACCTGTTCATGTACCATTTGGCCACCTCGGGAACGCTAAGCAGTCTCAGGGTCTCACCTGTGGGCGCGCAGTCGAGTATTATCACATCAAAATCCTTGTTCTCATAGTACGTGAGAAGGTGCAACAGGCTGGCCAGCTCATCGAAACCGGGAAAAATGGCCAGCTCCTCGGCGATTACGTCTTCTATACCCTGAGATTTGAAAAAGATGGTCAAATAATCTTTAATTACACTCCAGTGCCTCTCCAGTTCGTGCTCCACATTGATCTCCATCCCGTAGAGGTTCTCTTTTACTTCAGTAGGTTCTGGTCCCAGCTCGGTTTGAAGAGAATCTGAAAGGCTGTGAGCCGGATCAGTAGACATTATGAGTGTTCTGTAACCCAAATTAGACGTTTTTACTCCCGTAGCAGCAGCTACAGTAGTCTTTCCCACTCCTCCTTTTCCAGTAAACAAGATTGTCTTAATATCTCCGGTATCTATGTCCATTCACCTATCTCCTCAAAGAATGAATAAAAGTTTGATGGTTAAATATCCTACTTTGGTGCCAAACCTAAATGGGGGAAGCAATTAGTTTTTTGTTATTTGTTCTCAAAAGTCAAAAGTCAAAAGTCAACCCTTAATCATACATATTGGGAAAGATATTAAGGTTAATTGCTCCTCTTCCTGAAGAGGTAAACACCTGCTACCAGCCCAATGACAGCAAAAACCACTTCAAATCCCGGTGTTCTAGCGAATCCTCCTTCTGCACCCTCTCCCAGCTCTACCGATTCATCGTATGAGATCTTTAAGCCGTAGTATCCTTCACCGCCTGATTCTTCCGTTATTCTAATATAAAGCTCGCTGGGATTATCACCGGTAAGGGTGACAGAGGTCATCGTCCGGGAAAAGTTCCCTGTGCCGTTGTCGCTGTTCGCTTCGTGGACTCCTCCAGTGGGCAACAGTATCTCAATTTTCGTATCCGCTCGTGGACTACCTGACTCATACGTTTCAACGATGTAGGTGCCGGTTTTTGCGGTAGTAAAGTTGAAGTAATCCACATCAGTTCGATTCACGTGTAAGTCTTCGTAGCGTTCTCCCACAATGATCTCCGTGGCACTCTCCATATCATCATTCGGCTCGAACTTATCTCCTTGTGCTGAACTGGTTGATATACCCGTTAAAACGGTGAAAACCAGAATAATAACCATAAAAAGTCTTAATTTTGCGCTCATCTGTTTTCCCTCTTTAATTTAGTTATTTATCACTCTGCACCTACTCATTTTACTTAAAGCTTGTCATTTCCAGTTTTGCTCCCTAAAAGTATTTACCACCTGTTGTAGTGGATCCTTTCCTCTTTGAACCTCTCCGGCTTCTCCTTTAGATCTCCCTCGTCTTGTGGATAGCCCAGAGATATGACGTTGAATGGAACTACATTCTGTGGGATTCCGAAATAGTCTGATATAGCCTTAACTCTCTCCTCATTGGGATAGACTCCCAGCCATACCGAGCCGATACTCATGGCTGTTGCGGCAAGAAGGATGTTTTGTGCTGCAGCCGAGCAATCCTGGACCCAGAAATTCTCGTTGGTCTTGCACAGATTCTTATCAGCGCATATGACTATTGCCGCAGCCGCTTGAGAGAGCATTTTTCCGTAAGCCAGCGTCTCGCTCAATTCTTTTAGTGAACCTTTATCTTTGACAACTATAAAGTGCCAGGGCTGCTCATTGATCGCAGATGGGGCATACATGGCAGATCTAAGTAAAGTCTCGATCTCATCGTCGTTTATCTCTTCATCCCTGTAATTTCTAACGCTTCTTCTCCTGGAAATTGTCTCCAAAGCATCCATAAATAATCACCATCCCCAGATGGTAAACACGTTTAATTTCTTTATCCCCAAATGGCTTTACCCCCCCAAATGCCCAAGAGAGGTAAATTACTTAAAATAATCAACTGGAAGTTTAATTATGGATTGGGGATTTATTATCGGGCACAACTGGGGCAGAGAGTAATAATAATTGGAGCTGTAGTAATTTATATCTACTTGTCCATCCTTCGTCCCGAGGACGCCAAAGCGAGCGCTTTTAGGGGGTTAGAACCTTTGCAGGATTATTAACTCTAATCTTTGCTGCCCTGTTGATCGCCAGCGCCATTCAGGTTCTGATACCACCTGAAGCCGTCCAGCAGTATTTAGGGGGTAAAGCAGGTTTTCAGAGAGCCTGCTGGGCGGTCTGCTGGGCGGTCTGCTGGGCGGATTGATCCAGGGAGGACCCTACGCTGCTTACCCATCATCAAGGGATTGAAGGATGAAGGAACAGGTCTAGCCGTAGTGGTGGCACTGCTAATCGGTTATGGGGTGATCGGGAGCGGAAGAATAGCATTCGGACTTGCCTTCTTTGAGCCCAAGATAATTGCTATTAGAGTTGCAATGGGAGTGCTGCTGACCATAATAGCCACCATCATACTATACATCTGGCTGAAATGAACTTGAAGAGAAGGATTGGTAATCTCAGCTATATCTTTTCAACAAAACCTTCCATCCTACCCATAGCTTTCTTTAGGTCATCCATGGAGGCCGCGTAGGATATCCTTATGTGGTGGTCGTTCCCTTCTCCAAAAGGTATGCCAGGTGTAACGACTACACCATAATCCACCAGCTTTTCCGAGAACTCTACACAGTTATACGGTACTTCCGGAAAGATGTAGAAGGCGCCTTCTGGCTTTACCGAGTTCAATCCCATCTCTCTCAGCCTGCCGTAAACAAAATCCCTTCTCTTTCTGAACTCCTTAACCATGTCGTCGGTTATACTCTTATCCTCACCTGTTTCCATCATGTCGGTAATAGCTTTTTGAGCGAAAGTAGGAGCGCACACACCGTTCACCTGATGGATCTTCAGCATGGAGTCCAGTAACTCATCGTCAGCGATGACATATCCTACTCTCCACCCCGTCATGGACAGGCTCTTGGAGAACCCGTTAACCACCACTACATTCCCCATTCCGGCCAGGGATCGGGGTTTCTTATCGTAGTATATGGAATCGTATATCTCATCACTGACCACTACTGCATCATAGTCTCTTGCGATTTCCGCCACTTCCTTTAGATCATCCATTACAGATCCGGTGGGATTGTTGGGGTAGTTGATGAAGATAAGGGAAACATCATGGTCCATAACTTCGTGGAGAGCGTTTACATCGACCTCAAAGTTGTTATGGTGGGTGGGGAAATGCTCAACCCTGGCCCCACACAATTTGCCGTAGGTAAAATAAGAAAGGAAGTTGGGAGTGGGAATTATAACCCTGCTCCCATCTTCTATGAACGCAAGACTGGCATTTAAAAGGCCCTCGCTTGCCCCCGCGGTCATCATCACGTTACCGCTGGCAATACTGTTGTATCGTTCTGCGATCAGCTCCCGCAGCTCGTCAAGTCCGAAATTGGAAGAGTAGTGAGTAAAACCTTCCTGCATGGCCTTGCTGGCCTTCTCAGTTATCGAGGAGTGAGTATCAAAGTCAGGCTCACCGATGGATAGGTTGATAACATCCCTACCTTCCTTTTTTGCTTGGGCAACTACATCAAACATTCTCCTGATCATGGAGGTGGATATGTGGGAAAGGCGGGAGGCTTCCGATTTCAAATTTACTCACCCAGTATGTCTGATAGGTCCCACTCTTCTTCTTCAAATTCTATCTCTTCCAGGAAGGGCTCTTCTTCAGTCTCTTCTTCTGTTTGTTCCCCTGCACCTTCTTTCTTTACTTCATGAGTTTTTTCTTCTTCTTTATCGGTTTCAAAAGCCTCGAATTCTTCTTTTATGGCCATTAAAGCTTTTTTAACGGTATCTTTATATTCTGCGAGGTCGGTGCTGTAAACCTGCCAGGCAAGGGAGACGTTCTGGTCATCCTGTCCATTCTGCATCTTCTCTATCCTCTCCATAGTTCTTTTGGCGGTCTCGTAAACCCAATAATCCCTTATCTCTTTGTCCACAACGGTAATCGATTCCGGTCTCACTGATACGAAGGTCCGGGATTCTCCCTCATAAACGTTGACTTTGCCCACTACCGAGATCATTTCAGGGGGCTTAATCTCCATGAGGGCTTCCAGGGCGTCGGGCTGGTACCTGCCGGCTGTACACACGAAAACTCCTGTGGGATCGCTGACCCTCACTCTCCAGAAATTGGAGTCGGGCTTGATCTCTTCCTTGTCCAGCAAAACCCCTACTACGAAAACTCGATTGCATTTTGCTCCTGTAGGAGTAAGGACGTATGTAGGAGTTTTTTCTCCTTCTTCCTCAATTTTGTGGGTGGACTGATTGAATTCGTGGGCGAAAAGCCTTTTGGCTATCTCTCTTTTCTGCATCATTTACTGTCCCTCCATTTCGGCAAGAAGATCGTCAATCTTACCGCTTAAATCTTCCTTGAGGTAATCGATGTTATTCACCAGAAGGTATCTCTCGCCTCTTCCTCCTCTGATTACAAAGTATTTCCCCAAAAGCTTCTGCTTGAGCATTTGCAGTACAGCAGATCTATCAAGATTTTCTTCGGCGATATTTTTAGCCCCCTGAAGGTCTATACCCGTCAACGATTTTATGTTATCCTCGTTAAGTATTATCTCGTAGAAGTTCTCTCCATCGTCAACAACCCCTTTGACCCTGAGGTCATCGAAACCGGAGGTCTTTCCGTGGACCGGACAGATCCCTTTGGAAATCGTCCTCTTGCACTCGTTGCACCTCCGGATCAGACCACTGTTCTGCTGTATGGCTATAAAAGCCCCTATAACTTCCAGCTCTCTGGGCGGTAAGGGCACATCCTCTTCGATGTCCTCAATATCGCTGTTCCTGTTGACAGCTACCTGCATCCTCCCTCCAAAGGAGTCGGTAACCACGTTCTTGAATATATAGCTCTTACCTTCGCTGACTTCTCTCTTACCCGACTTGGCCCAGATAATGAACTTGGTAATTCCTGTATCATCTCCTACCAGCCCTACCTGAGAAACATTGGGGCTGTTGGAGTCCCACAGCTGCACGACTTTAGCTTTAAAGCTTACCCAATCACCAGCCCTGGTGATATCCTTGATCTTAATAAAAGGACTCTCTGACGTGACCTGTTCTCTGGGAACATCCAGTTCCTTGGAAAGGTAATTGGTTACAGTCTTTACTGCCTCACTTTCAGGAACTTTAAACTCGAATATAAGAAGCTCAAGACGTTGAGACACGTCCTTAGGCTCAACTTCAAAACCAGAACTCTTGAATTTCTCAACTATCTGCTCTGTCAGCCGGGATATTACCTCACTCTTCTGATCCCCATCCATTAAATCATCCCCTTATACTTTCAAATCCAAATCTACCAACATTCGATTTTAGTTTTAAACTAATTCCGGTTGGAAATAGTTGTAGTTTTGTAGTTGGTGTGACATCTCTTTCCGGTAGGTCTATAATGTTTTCTACCGAAATGAAAGTGCAAAAGTACGTTAAGATAATCAATCTCCGAAGGTTATAATCGGTGAACTGGCCACTCTTCTGGCACCCAGTTCTCTGAGCTTTGGTTTGAGGAATTTCACTTTTTCACGGTTCAATATGATGTGAACTGCAACTCCCCCTCCAGCGAGTTGAGATACAGTAGGATTGAAACCCTCTTGGCCTAAAAAGTTCAGCACCGGATCTATTTTATCCTTTTGAGGCACATTGAGGACCATGCTGACCAGGTCCTGTGAGTTGAGCACTTCTCTCAAGTCGGTCATAAGATTCTCGATTATAGGTTTTTTCTTCTCGTAGGAGTTTGCATTGGCAATAAAAACTGATTTGATGCCGTCCATAACATTATCGATAACTCTGCACTCATTCTCCTTGAGTGTAGTGCCAAATTCAGTGACTTCTATTATTAGATCGGCCTCCGGATGAGGAGGAAGCAGGGAAGCCTCTGTCTTTCCTATGGGGTCGAATACCACTGCATTCAATCCGTTGGTTTTAGCATATCTCTCTGCAAGCTCAGGAAATTCTGACGCCAGCATTATCTGTTTATCTTCTACCTGGTCTCTGAGGTTTTCGATGGTCTTCACGTCCGGATACTGCTCTTTGGAGACAGCTGCAACAAGTCTTGTAGGCCTAAATGGTAACTCGTCTACCACTACCACGTTCTTGAGGTCGTACCTGAGCTTAGAGTTCTCCAGAATATCTCCACCGGTAAAGCCACCATCTCCCTTGTTCATATTGACGTAGAAAGGCATTATCTGCGGCCTTACCTGTTTAAAGGTTAAATCAGGGTGATCGACTCCGATCATGTATCCTCTACTGCTTTTCCTTAAATTATAGCCTGCTTTAATTAGAGCATCCCATATGGGTTTTTCCAGGTGCCCATCCGGAAAGTAGATTTTTGCTGCTCCCATAAACATTAGCCTTCAGAACTCTTTTTATAATTGTTTTGTTCCGCTAATGTTTCACTTTTAATATTAAATGAGCAAAACTGGATTTACTCCAGCCAGATAGTGTCGTTTTCCATCCAATTGTATTTGAAGACCAGCAAGTGGAATGGCTCATTGCTTCTGTTTATAACCCAGTGGTGGTTCATCGGCCGGCAGAGAAAAATATCGCTGGGTTTGGCCTCCCACTCTTTATCCTCTATTCCCAAGATGGCATTACCGCTTCGGATGGAATAGACTTCGGTCTGCTTCTTGTGATAGTGTCTCCCAACTGTTGAATTGGGTTTGACCTCTACAATTTGGACGTAGGAGTCACTGGAAATATTGAAAACTCTCATCTTCCTGTAAGATCCTTTATCTTCCCACTCTCCGCCAGAAAACTTCATGCTCTCCATTACTCTGCTCATCCTTAAATAATTACATTATTCATCTTGCTTCTACCAAAAAACTTATATTTGTTAATGAATAATCATGTAATATCACGAATAATAATTTAAAAATTGTTTAAGGGGGAATAAATGTGTCAACTCCTGTTAGAATTGAAGAGGAGAAATGTGGTGAATGTGGCATCTGCTTTTCGGCCTGTCCTTTCGAAGCCATATTTAAGAACGGAAATAAGGTACACATAGATTTGGAAAAGTGTCAGTTCTGTGGAATCTGTTCTGTTAGCTGTCCATCTTCTATAATAGATCTGGGGTATTATCACTATGATTTACTTTTGGAGAATATAAAAAAGAGTGTAGAATCTGGGACGCATGATTTAGTGTTGATGTGCAGAGGGGCTAGCCCAGCATATTGGAAAGATTCTGAGGTAGCCAATTTACCTGGGTTAGAAGAACTCGAGCAATTTACTTCTCTTCGATTACCTTGTGTGGGTAGATTGGGAACAGAATTTTATCTACAGGCCCTTGAATTGGGTGTAGATAATATATATGTGGTTCAGTGTGGTGAAGACTTCTGCAGGTATAAAAAAGGCTCTGAACTCAACAAATTCAGATTACTTGAGCTTAATGAAATTTTGAAGCAATTCGGTTATCAAAATACGCTAAAAATAATTGAAAATCCACCCAAAATTGTTTATGAGCCAGATCCCCAAAAATGCGTAGGTTGCGATAAATGCGTTTATATCTGTCCTTACGAAGCTATTGAAGCTCAGAGCTTTGGCACTCCACAGATAAATTATGAAAAATGTGTTGGGTGTGGACTGTGCACGGTTATATGTCCTCACCAGAGCTTGTATATAAGAAACTTCGAACCAGATCGAATTTTATCGAGTATAAACGATTACAGGGAAAAAATATCACAACTCAAGGAAAGGGGAGTATACCCCATAGTTCTCGCTTTTTGCTGTCAATGGGCTGATTTTAGTGGTCTGGATAATGCATCAAATGGCTTTTTGAGAGAAAATGCCATGGTAATGGAAATACCCTGTTTCAGCTCACTAGATCCAATGCACGTTTTGCAGGCTTTAGAGATTGGCTTTGATGATGTTATGGCAATTGTGTGTCCTGATGAGGACTGCAAATCTAAAGAAAGCAGAAAAACTACTGAAAGAAATCTACAGGTTTTACAAAGTGTATTGAAAGAATTAAACCTTGATGGCCATTTCAGAGTTCACAAAAATCATCCAAGATACCCTGAAGGTATTGAGTTAAATTTGGAGTTATTTTTTGAGGAGGTGAAGGAACTTGAACGATGAGAGTAGGATAGAAGAAAAGGTGTGTGCGGAATGTGGTACTGAAGTTGAGGAATCTCAGAAGTTCTGCCATACTTGTGGAAGTGAACTACCACTTGAAGAAGACGATACCAACAGAATTGTTCTTAAGAAAGAGCTAGCCCCTAAAATAAAATTGATGGACATATATAGTCCCCTGATCGCCTCAAAGTCTAAACCAGGGCAATTCGTTATATTGCACTTACACGAAAAGGGTAAAAGATTTCCTCTTACCATCGCCGGTACATCACCTGAAGAAGGTACTATCAGGCTAGTATTTAATGAAGTTGGAACTGCCACCCAGCAATTGGGTAGACTGGATGTAGGAGATAAAATTATGAACATGCCTGGCCCACTGGGAAATCCCACTCAGATCGAAAACTTTGGAAAAGTTATTTGTTTTGGTAGTGGGATAATGATTGGTCCCTTGCTGTGGTTAACTTCTGCTTTCAAAGAAGCTGGGAATCATGTCATAACTGTTGTTGGTGCCAGAACCAAGGACCTCCTTTTCTTTACAGACGAGTTCAAGTCCATTAGTGATGAATTCTATGTTGCTACCGATGACGGCTCCTATGGGAATGGATACAAAGACCTCAATTTCATTAATGAAATATTAGAACAAAAAGACATCGATCGAGTTTATGGAACGAGTGTCACTACTGCTACTCTTAAAGAGTTGAGCAATATTACCAAGGACTACAGGATAAAGACAGTTTGTTCTTTAACCCCGGTGATGGTAGATGGTTCAGGTATGTGTGGAGCTTGCAGAGTAGTGGTGGGAGGAGAGAAGAAGTTTGCCTGTGTTGACGGACCAGATTTTGATGCTCATGAAGTCGATTGGGAAGTTTTAGAGAAAAGGAAGAGAATGTATTCTGCTGAAGAGAAGGTTTTATTATTATCGAAGAAAATGAGAATGCCAAACATGTAGAACGGAGGTTTAACTTTGTCACAAAAGGTAAAGCTGGCAATCTATTGGGGTGCTGCCTGCGGTGGTTGTGATATCGCCTTACTCAGAATCGATGAAAAGTTACTGGAGCTAGTAGAAATAGCCGATATTGTATTCTGGCCTGCTGCCATGGACTTCAAATATGAAGATTTAGAAGCGATGGAGGATAAAAGTGTTGATGTGGCTATTTTCAACGGAGCAGTAAGAAACTCGGAGAATGAGCACTTGGCCAAACTATTGCGGGAAAAATCTAAAGTTATGGTTGCTTATGGTTCCTGTGCTTGTGAAGGATGTGTTATTGGTCTGGCCAATGTGGTGGATAGGGATGAACTTCTCAAAGGAATCTATCTGGACAATACCACTACGGCCAATCCTGACCAGATTCTACCCCAAACTGAGGTAAAAATTGACGGTAATGAATTAACACTCCCTTCTTTTTATGATAATGTAAGTGCATTGAACCAGATTGTGGATGTTGATTATTTCGTCCCAGGCTGTCCTCCTGAAGCGGAGCTCACCATGCAATTGGTGGACGTTGTGTCCAACTACGCTTCAACAGGGGAACTACCTCCAAAAGGTACCGTTATTGCTTCTCAAAAGGTTCTTTGCAACGAATGCCTTAGGGAGAGGGGTGAAAAGTCGATAAGTAAAATTTACAGGTTCCATGAGATTGAACCGGATTCTGAAAGGTGTTTGCTGGATCAGGGAATAGTTTGTATGGGTCCTGCAACCCGCGGTGGCTGTAAAGCTAGGTGTGTTAATGTTAATATACCCTGCACTGGATGCATGGGCGGTCCAGAGGGTGTAGACCAGGGAACTGCTATGGCCAATGCTCTGGCCTCTGTTATGGGAGGTGAAGTAGAAGATAGCCAAGTAAATGAAGTAATAAATCAAATCAAAGATCCCATTGGAACATTTTATCTTTATTCCTTCCCGGTTTCCCTGTTGAATAGAGTTAAGAGAAGAGGAGGTATAGAAAATGAGTGAGCAGAGTCACCAGGGGAAGCGCATCACTGTAAACCCCATAACCAGATTGGAAGGCCATGCCAAAATAGAGGTGTTTCTGGACGATGACGGAAACGTGAAGGACGCCTACCTTCAGGCCCCCGAGCTTAGGGGTTTTGAGAAGTTCTGCGAGGGTAGATATGGGGAAGAAATGCCCATCATAACCTCCAGGATCTGTGGAGTGTGTCCAGAAGCCCATCATCTGGCATCTACCAAAGCTCTGGATGCCGCATTTAATGTTGAACCTCCTGAGCCCGCGAAAAAGCTGAGGGAGCTGTTATACAACGCCTATTACGTTTATGACCATCTGGTACACTTCTATATACTGGGCGGTCCTGATTTCATAATGGGGCCAGACGCATCACCCGGTGAAAGGAACATTCTGGGAGTGATAAACAAAGCTGGTGAGGACGTAGGTAGAGATGTGATCAGGCACCGTTCCTATGCCCATAAGGTCATAGAGATGATCGGAGGGAGAGCTATAAACCCTGTTTGCGGGCTGCCCGGCGGTATGTCCAAATCTATAAATGAGGGAGAAAGGAAAGAGATAGAGAAAATGGCTCAATCGTGTGTTGACTTCTCAAAATATACAGTTGATCTGTTCAATCAGGTTGTATTGGACGATGATGAATACTTCGGTCTGATCAACGACGATTCTTACTCTCTTCAGACTTATTATATGGGTATGGTTGATGAGAACAACAAAGTGAACTTCTATGATGGTGACTTAAGGGTTATAGACCCACAAGGTACCGAGTTTGCAAAATTTAATGGTGAAGACTACTTAAACCAAGTCGAAGAGCATGTAGAGCCCTGGACATACGTAAAGCTACCCTATCTGAAGAATGTAGGATGGGATGGTCTGAAGGATGGAGTTAACAGTGGCATATACAGAGTAGGACCTTTAGCTAGATTGAACGTCTCAGAAGGGTTTACTACCCCACTTGCCCATGCAGAGTATGAAAAGTTCCAGGAAACGCTGGGTAAACCTGCTCATTCCACCCTCGCCTACCATTGGGCAAGGGTCACGGAGATGCTCCATGCTGCGGAGCGTATGGTGGAGTTGAGTGAAGATAAAGATATAATCAGTGATGATGTGAGGAATAAGCCCGGAAAGCCGGGTGAAGGTATAGGAGTAATTGAGGCTGCTCGCGGTACTTTAATCCACCACTACAACCTGGATGATAATGGAATTGTAAACAAGGCCAATCTCATTGTAGCCACTACCAACAATTCAGGAGCAATTAGTCTATCGGTGAAAAAAGCTGCCCAATCAATGATAAACAACGGAAACGTAGACCAGAGTTTGCTGAATAAAATAGAGATGGCCTTTAGAGCTTATGATCCCTGTATGGCCTGCGCCACTCACACATTGCCTGGCAAAATGCCCTTGGAGGCTATCATTTATGATTCGGAGGGAAATGTTTACCACAAGTTAAGCAGATAACCAAAACCAAATTCAACAGGGATATCAGTTACTGGTTGAAGATTGAAACTCGGTGTGGTTGGATGGGAAACTTAAGTGGAAAATCAAATTTTTTTATGCCGTCAGATGTGGATAGTAGCTTAAAGGGGTCACTGGCGTTTCACCCCTTGTTTGCCAAAATTATGGAAGAAATTCTTGATGCCTTATGTGAAGATTGTAAAATAAAAGTTAGGTCAAGGTTCAATCAATACCTTAAAGATGCTAATTTTCGAGAGAAGAATTTTGAGGAGATAGACCCACAATTAGACCCAACTATGGATCTGAAAATTGTCCCGGCCAGAAAACACCCTGATTTGATTGCTTTTTTGGAAGCTCGCGATGAGGTTGTGTGGGAAGAGAATAAGCATATAGAATGTTATGCAATGTCCTGGAGCAGACTGAGATTTCTGTGTGGATAAGTGATTTGGGGTTAAGTCACAATTATCATCCAGCTAACTTTAACTGAAGCTTGATTACTGCTCTGGTATGGTCTTGTGGAATAGAAATTTTTTAAATGCTTTGTTTAAACCTTCTTCCCAAATTGGTAATCAACAACTCCAATTACCTCCAAAATTACTTTTACAAATAGAAACTATAAATTAAAGTCTCTAAAACAGCTTGGTAAGTAGGCCTCTCTTAATGATTCTCTCTTAAGATTGACCGTCAACAAGCAAGGACTAAAGAACCTGCCAAAATTTCCCTTAATACACATGTGGTATCGCGAAGCGATGCCAAGCTTTGCTACAGAAAGTTCAATCATCAAAATGGGGTATTTCGCTTCGCTCAATATCGCTTTAATGTATCTGGTAGTTTAAATCCTAAAAAATCTACTGGCAAAGGGGGTAGAGGGGGAATCAGAAGGTACACTATAAATTAGGGTTCCCCCTTTCACTTTCATACCACTCGCTTTGGTTATCTTCATTTCGGCCTATTTGACTATATGCGCTTCAATGTGAGCTGGATATGGAGATGTATCCGGTGGAGCTATCTCAAATCCATGTACCCCCGGCTGGAAAAATTTGATGAAAGTAAACTCGAAATCGGTATGTGGGCCGAGAGAGTAGCCCAGCAGAAGTTGGAGCCATACTATCCAAGAAGAGGTAGAAATAAAGAGCTTTACTTTAGAGGGTTCACCTTATCTGGAAGACCTGATTTCATAGTAAAAGGTTATGTAGTGGAGGTTAAAAAATCCAATTTCAGTTACAGGAGACCTGAATGGTTTGCTCAACTAAACCTGTATCTTCTGTTGGAAAATAAAGATATAGGAATATTGTTCGAAGTTGGTAATGATGAAAATTTCAGGGTTACCAAGATGAAGTTCTCACCCCGACTGGCAAAGGAAAGTATTGAATATTTCTGGATTCTTAGAAATCATGTAGGAGAAGGCAATGTACCTTCTGTCTCCAGAAGCAGGAATTGCTGGTTTTGCAGCTTTAAAAATCTCTGTGTAAAAATGGAAAGGGAAAAAGAGAAGGAAAAAGAGAAGGAAAAAGAGAAGGAAAAAGAGAAGGAAAAAGACAGAAAAAAGGAAGAGGAAGAGGAAGAGGGAGGTGACCTGAATGGATGTTGAAGAAATGTTGAGGGATATTATTAAGGACAAAAGGAGTGGCTCGTCCAGAATAATGAAGAAGACACTGGATTTGCTGGAAATTGTTGAAAAGGAAAGACACAACGAGATCATGAATAGGATAGTCGAAGCTCACCCCTCAATGGCAGGGCTCTATAACTTAATGAACAATTTAATGGACACAATGGGTGAAAAGACTATAAGAGAAGTTAAGCGTGGAATTGAGGATAGCAATAGAAAAACCATAGATAATTTGAAGGATGTAGTGGAAGGAGAATCGGTGGTTGCCATAAGTAGGAGTCACATCACCGAACAGGGTCTGGTTACAGCTTCAGAGGTAACAGTTCTACTATCTGAACCCGGTGGTGAAGGAAGAGATACTGCTCAATATTTAGAGGATGAGGGTATCGCGGTAAAGACCGTTTTTGATGCTGAAATGGGTTACGCTGTTGGAGAGTGCGGTGTTGTGGTGGTGGGAGCGGACACTCTTCTACCGAATGGATTTGTCAATAAGGTGGGGACATTGCCCCTGGCACTTACCGCCAGACATTTTGAAAAGGCTTTTTATCTCGCAGCCCCTTCATATAAGGCTGCAAGGGAAAGCAAAATAGAGAAACCCTTTGAGTTCACACCTTCCCGGCTGATAACCTCTTTAATAACGGAAAAAGGGAAGGAAAACCTCGAAAGCCTATTTGTGTAATTTTAATCAATACTATATAATTGAAGATGTAGAGTTTAATACTTTATTTTATTGAATACAAACTATATAGGATTTCATCACAAATTTTTCCCGAATTTATTTTCCCAGTTCCTTCAAGTCCATTTTGCTGTAGAGAATTCTAACATCTTCAATACCTTCAAATTGCGTTACATTATTTTTTATCTCTTCGATAGGCTCTTTATTTACCGCGTGGACCATAAAATAAATAGGATATTCCCAGTTACCGATTATTTTCCTCTCCACTAAGTGAGTGATTTGGGGGATATTATCCAAAAGCTGGGATATTATCCCACTGATGTTGTTTCCGGGCTTGATTACGGTCATCCCGTTCTCCTCAATACCTATTTTTCTTTCAGAAAGAACTCCGCTGAAATCTCTGAAAACTCCTTTATCTATTAGTTCATCTATCAAATCCACAATTTCGGCCTCAGAATAACCATAACTTCCCAAACTCTTGAAAGGTCTCTCCTCAACAGATAAATCGCCAAGCTGTTTCAGGAGCTGGATGTCTAACCCGAGATCATCAACGTAAGGTACCTCTTCCTGTTCTTCGCCTTTATTGCTCCATGAAACCCCTTTGTAGAGATCATATTTTACATCCATTTTGTATACCTTTCTGGTAGGTAGAATAACGTAATTATTAACTCCGCATTTTTTCATCAGCTCGTGGGTGTTCTCCACAACCTCTTCCTCGCTTCTGGCCTTGATGGTAAACCACACGTTAAACACATCATGTTCTCTCCAGAAATTGTGTTTGGGGTTTACACTGTTGATTGAACTGGCCACATCTCTGATCCTGTTCTCCTCAACAGATGCACCAACCAGTGCAGCTTTACCCGTCAGCTTGAGAGCTCTATAGTTTAAATCAGCCCCAATTCTCTTAACTACTCCTTCCTGCTTAAATTTCCTGATAGATTCAAACACGAAATCCTTATCACGATGGGTTTCACCCACCAGGTGGACAAAAGGGTCCTCGGTCAAGGGCAAGTCATATTGTAAAGCCATCAAAATCTTCTTTTCTTCAGGATTGAACATGATAAATCTCCTTTAATTTTGAATAAAGTTAAAATTGAATCCTGACAGAACTCTCATCGATTTCTCTTTCACCGGAAGCATATTCTTCCACCAGCTTTTCTGCCAGTTTTCTGGCGCCTTCAACATCCTCTTCTCTTATCAATCTCCTGAACTCCTCATCATCCGCTATGACGAAGTATAGTTTCATCCTCATCTGTACTGGGACTTCCCTAGATTTCATGTACTTTTTCAAGTGGTGCATTGCTTTTAGGAAGTATATGGTCTCTTCGTCCTCCTCCAGAACCTTATGAAATTCATCTCTCACTTTCCTGGCCACTACTCCACTCTTGCCTTCGGTAGTAACTGCATATCTAATACCCTCAACATCACCCTCAAAGGGAACCACTACCTCAGTTCTATTGGCATCGTTTGCCAGGTTGACCAGAGCCTTGTGTTTCCTGGCCAGCTCTTCCACTATGTCATTTATGTCCAGATTGCCTATGGCCACAGTTACCAGATCACACCAATCAATTAAGGACTCTAAAACATCTCTATCGAAAGCGTCACCCTCCACCAGTTCGACATTGTCTTCTTTAGATAATTCTTTAAGGTCTTCATTAAAATCAATGCTGAGGACTTTTACATTTGCCCCAGCATCAAAAAATTTCTTCGCTCTGGAAGCCCCTACGCCTCCACCACCAATGGTGAGAATGTTCTTTCCTTCAAGCTCTATGAACAACGGTATCCTCATTAGGTCTTAGAGGAATCAAAAAGTTAAAAATGTTTCTATCACCCAACGAGATTAAATTCAATGTAACAGTGGTCATCGCCCTTCGCTGTACACATTTTATCTTCTCCGGAGAGCTTCGCATCAAGCAGGCCTTCCAGCATACCCCACACATATCCAAATATCATCCAGCACATTCCGATTTCCGATTCTTCTTTTTTAAGCCTCCGGTAACCATCAGCTTCAATCGAGTCTTCGATATATATCTGAAAACTACCATTGCTCATGTTTATTTCGAACTCACCCCAGCCAAAACCTTTGGACCACACTCTTAACATATTTCTGGCAATGAGGAGAGCTTTATCCTGAGAAAACTCTCCTTTTTCCCTTTCATGTCTTCTTTTAATCCCTTTGCCTGCTCTCAATCCTCCATTTTTTGCGGCACTCAGTATCAAACCTTTTGCTGCCTGTCCCACTATCTTGGTCAATTCCATGTAAACTCCCACCAGAAAAGTGTTATAAAGGGAAGCAACAGGCGCTTTATCTATAAACAGTACTTTTCCATCCTCATAGCTGAAGAAAACATCCAAAATATTCTCTCTGTCCCATTGAGATATATCCTGTTCGGTTAACACATCAAAAGAATCCATAATCACTCCTCCAGTAATTCTTTTATCTTATTGCTTGCTTTACTCATTTCCAGTAATATTAATCCCAGGTTTGCATTGGGAGAAGCCATAGTCACCAGCAGAGCCTTAAATCCGGAACCTGTGGCGATTATTTTCCCATCTTTTCCTTCCACTATAACTCTATCCGGAACACCTTTCCTCAACTCGGAGGTTGCAGTTTCTGCAGCTCCGAGCATAGTTGCTGTCATAGCCGCAAAAGAATCAGCGTTTATATTATGAGAGATGTCTTCTGCGATTAATAAACCATCTCGGGAAACCACTGCACCAGCTTCTAAGTCGCCGTCGGACTTTAAATCCTTAAGTACTTTTTCCAGCATCTCCTTCAAATTAGCCATTTTCATCACCTACAAGAAGATTTAGCAAAGCATCCATAACATCATAAACTCCCTGATCTGAGTTAATAGCAGTAGGGACAATAGGGATGTTAGTTGATAAATTGATCTTTCTTCTGATTTCTTCAGGGCTAAGAGCATTTGCCATATCCTGCTTGTTGGCTGCTATTACATAAGGAAGACCAAATTTAGTAGTCTCAGAAAGCATCTCCTTCGCCCTAAACAGGTTGTTTTTGTCCGATGAATCTACTACCAGTATAACTCCTAATGCTTTCTTCCCCAATAGCCTTAAAACCGGATCGAATCTTTCCTGTCCAGGAGTGCCAAAAATGTCTATAGAGAAACCTTTGTAGTCAACGTGCCCGTGGTCAAGAGCAACAGTAGTTCCTAACCTGTCTACAGAAACGGATTTAGTGGATATAGATTGGACAAATGAGGATTTGCCGGCGTTGAAGGGGCCAGTGACCAATATTTTAGGTATATAGGCTCTGATGCCGCCTGGCTTTAGTAGCTTGAATAGAATAGAGTTGTTTTTTACTTCCACCCAGTCCGATTTAAGAATTCCATAATACTGACCCAAAACGACCCTGTGGTGGACTCCTCCCACCTTGATCACAGCGTTGGACACTTCTTTTATTTTATTCAATATATCCTCTGGGTAAGGCCAGGCTACAAAGCTGTAGATAATAAGTGTGTTGTTCAACTTTGCGTATTTGCTCCATTCTTCAATATATGAGAGAGCATCTTCCCCACATATATCAATAATGGTAGAAAGAGAGCCAAAAGTAACCATATCATTTTCTTCTATGGCTTTACACACAGCCTTATCCAAATGTTCAATGTTTGAGGGGTCCTTCACGACATACTTTTCTTTCGACAGCGAGCCGATGTAGCCTGAGTATGCATCCACTATGGAGAAGTTGGGCAAATCATCTAATATCCACCCGTATTCCTTAAAATTCTTCCTGACAGTATGGGGATCCATAGTGGAAATCACCAGGGCACAATTGTGTCCCAATTCGAGGTTGGTGAATAGTGTTTGCATGGCAAAGGCATCTCCTTCAACTTCCGGGTCGATGTAGTAAGTCAGCGTTTTTTTAGGGGGAACATCTCCAAAGATTTCATCCAGAACGGGAATACCAATCTTCATTTTATCACTTATTTTTTATTATAACACCCTTACTTTTCCGGACATCAGCATTAGCGTACCATCTCTGACCTCAAACTCTTTCCAATCTGTTCTAATTGAGGAGCCAATATATCTGAGAAATCTCCTTTCTCTCTCTTCTTTTAGCTCTATAGCTCCACTGAAAAGCTGTTTTAGAGTCGCTGTAGTGGCATCATCGTGCATACCCTGTTCGATTATGTACAGGGCTATGGCATCAGCCGATTTTATTCTGGCCACCAGAATATGCAAAAACCTGAAAACAGTTTGAAGATTGCTGTACATCAATAAGGTAGATAGAGAATCAAAGACTACCACCACTTGTTTGTTACCTCCTCTCCACACGTCTTCCAGGAAGTTATTCAAACTGGAAGTTATTCCTGTCAAGTCCATCACAGAAACTCGCTTTATATCTTCTGTGTCCGGAAGGTCTTCTGACATGGTTTTGGTCACACAATCGAGAATCTTGAAATTGATATCATCTTTAAACCATTCAAGAACATCATCCGGAAGTTCACGGGTTGTGATATATATTCCGCTGTATCCCTCTTTTATCTTTTCCTCAAGTATGTTTCTGGCGAAAACAGACTTGCCCATGAGTGGTGGACCGATTGTCATCAAATTATTGGCGTGGGAATATCAACATCGAGTATCTTTAAGTTGACCATGATTATAATCATACAATAAGGTATTTAATTTTTTCATTTCTGTAATAATGACTTTAATATTACAAAGTTGAATTTTATTTTTTATTATATAGTTAGGTTCAGCTTTGAGGCAACCGTCCCCTCAAATAATTCAGGATATAAGCTCAGTATCACATCTGTTGCTTTATTTTATCTCTGTGAATTATTCGAATGACGATAATGCTGATCTCGAAGAATACGAGCATTGGTATGGATATTATAGTCTGAGTAAAGATATCAGGTGGGGTTATTATGGCTCCCAGCAAGAAGAAGGCTACAAAAAAGTGCCTTCTATAGTAGGTAAGGGTCTGGAACTGGACAATATTATAACCCACAAGAAAGGTCATAATAAGTGGCATCTGAAAGATAATCCCAAATATTACCAGCAGGAGAACCACAAAGCTGATAAACTCTGCTATAGAGTAGTACGCCAGCACACCCTGAGCAGCAGCCATCTCGTAAAGGTACATCAGGAAAAATTGGAGAATGTTATAACCATAAATCACTCCAGCTGTAAATAAGATCACAGAAACAATACTGTACCTGAATGCTGTGCCTTTCTTCACCTCTACGTTAGAAAGAATCTCCGTCCTATCCTGTAGGGCTTTGTACATAAGAACAGCAATGTAGGGAAGTACTGCCACAACTCCAAATACCAGCGATATCTTGAGCTTGAGTATCATACCCTCCAGAGGACGAGTATAAATTATTTCTGCCCCTCTGGGGAGCAAATCAGACACTAACCTGGTTATTACAGTGTCAGAAAAAAACACAAAAGTAATCGCCCACACTATTGCCATGACCACTACGATTTTTACTACCTTCATTCTAAGAGTTAGAAGAATCTCAGCGACTTCACTAGTGGTAAAATCTGCCATTAAACCTTGTTAATAAACTGTATATTTAAAACTTGGTGTCAAGTACATGACAACTCTACCATAAAATAACTCTATCAATCCCACTCCACCAGCACCTGTCTCCGTCGGCATTTAGTGGACTAACCATTTGATTACTATCCATTACCTACCAAAATCTTTTACTGTAGGATAAAGTATAAGTCCCCAGAACCCAAGATAGCATAACTAAACAGGTTTACACCCAAGAATATGTTAGAGAGATGTTGAGCATAGCGGGACATCTCGATGTGACGATCCAGCTTTCTGAAGCTGGTTTCTACCTCCACCCAAACCATATTGGTTAAAGGCCGCCGTGGCTCAGCTGGCAGAGCGAGTGATTCGTAATCACTAGGGCGCGGGTTCAAGTCCCGCCGGCGGCTTGTCCTTTATACCCATCCCATGCCTCATTCCAACCGATTCTATCACAGTCTGAATAATCCCTCAAGTTTGTTAGTTTCTCAGTTCTTCTTGAGGTTTTCCACTTTCTTTCATGGTTGCTCTGTGAGGCAAAAATTGAAGCTCGCTGATAAAATATCCATAACTCTAAAAATTTTAATAAACAGAAAAAAATCTTGAGGTCAGGAGGAAAAGTATTGAGGTGTTCCAACTGCACGCAACCAGCTGTAATCCATATTGACTGGAAAGGAAAAAATTACTGCAAGGACCATTTCAAGAGGTACTTCTTGAGTCAGGTAGGGAAAGTGGTGAGCAAATACGATGTAAGGGGTAACGTAGCGGTTGCCCTTTCCGGAGGGAAAGACTCTGCAATTGCTGTGGAGTCTCTGGCACATTTTAAGGACATCAACGTAAAACCATTTTATATTGACTTGGGGATCGAAAACTTCTCTTCATCCTCTTTACACGCTGCAAAAGAATTGGCCGACAGACTGGGGCTAGTATTAGATGTAGTTAACCTTAAAGAGAGCTACGGATTGACTCTACCATAAATCCATGAAAAAGGAAATGGTACTGTTTGCGCTCTTTGTGGGTTGATCAAGCGATATTTGATGAATAAATATGCCTATGAGAACGGATTCGATTGGCTGGCCACCGGCCACAACCTAAGTGATGTGGTTACTTTCTCTTTCAATAACCTGGCAAGCATCCAGTTGTCGTTTTTCCGCAGTGTAAAACCTGCACTAAAGGGAAGAGAAAAGTACAAACTGGTGGCGAAATTAAAGCCTTTATACTGGCTAAAGAACGAGGAAGTCCTGGCATACGCTCAAACGAACAACATACCATTTAATCAGCAGTTCTGCCCTTACTCACCAGATGCTCCAACAATAGAGCTTAAAAACTGGTTACATGAGCTCGACTCCACAAGACCCGGCATATTGAGGAACTTTGCGGAATCCTTTACCAAGATAGAAAACCAGATAGAGGGTGACGGGGACATAACGAATTGTGAAAGTTGTGGTTACGCCGCTTCCACCAAAATCTGCAGTTTTTGCAAGTTGATGAGTGCGATTGGGGTAAATAACTTCCATATTGAACTCTGAATGCTTGCTGAATGCTTGCGACTTTCTAAGAATTGCTCTGTGACCATTGTTCGATAACCTCAAACTTTTATTCAATAAGATATAACATATATTCATCAATAATTAAAATACATGAATACTTTAAAAGCGTTCTCTAATCTGGAGGTAACCTAAATGAGAAAAGCTACAATTATCGTTATGGCGGCTCTGTCATTGATGGTGGTATTTTGTGGTGGTGCAGTTGTAGAGCATTAGGAGTCGAGAACTACAACGACAACAGCAATGAATACAGTGATGGCCCTAAAGGTCCGCCTGATGATGGAATGTCAAGAGAAGAAACCTACCCCCGTTATATCTGTTTGATTTCTCCACTTAATACCTCCTCTTAATAACTCTTGCATCCTGATTTTGATCTGGAAAAAACCATTCGACCCTGTTGAACCTGTCCTTTTTCAATGTTCAGAATTTAAACTTGCTACTTCAATCAAGCCCTTAAAAGTATGGAGAATCCAGAGATTATTACACTCCTCCGTAACCCCTTCACGCAAATCATATATAAGTGAAGAGATTAGATTGAAACATGGGTAGAAAATCCGGAGGATGGTCCGGAGGAGGGGCATTTTAAACAGCATAACTTAAACTATCAATAATGCTGTCTTTCCGAAATACTTAAAAAGAACTATGGGTCTTTGACATATGTAGCTGGTTTCGAGGGATTATAAAAATTGGTTACCCCTATTGGAGGTGTAAAGGGTTGATTATGAGAAATAAGAACATGGTCAAAAAGTTAGGCACTTTTATAAAGCTTAATGATTTAAATATTAGAGGTGAGTAAATGGCTGAAACTAAAATGAGGGTTGAGAATTTATTCAAAGTCTTTGGAGACCAACCCGACCTTGTATTCTCTTATGTAGAGCAGGGCCTGTCCAGAGAAGAGATCAGAAAGCGTACAGGTCAGACCGTAGCACTCCGGGACATCAACTTTGAGGTAAAGGAAGGTGAAGTCTTTGTAGTAATGGGACTTTCTGGAAGTGGCAAATCAACCCTTTTGAGGTGTATCAATAGGCTTATCGAACCCACCAGTGGCAAAGTAACTCTGCAGCCGGATATTGACGTCACCAAGCTGAGCCACAAGGAATTGATCGCCATCCGGAAAAAATACTTCGGGATGGTCTTTCAGAGCTTTGCCCTCCTTTCAACCAGGACAGTGCTCAGTAACGTTGGGCTCGGCCTGGAGATCCAGAATATAAGCGAAAAAGAAATAGCTGAAAGAAGTAAGGAAGCCTTAAAACTGGTTGGCCTGGAAGGATGGGAGGACAGCTATATCTCAGAGCTAAGCGGTGGAATGCAGCAGAGAGTCGGTCTGGCAAGGGCTCTGGCAGTTGATCCAGAGATACTATTCATGGACGAGCCTTTCAGCGCTCTTGACCCTCTAATCAGGGTTAAAATGCAGGAAGAGCTTGTGAGGATCCAGCACAAGATGAAGAAGACCATAATATTCATCACTCACGACCTCAATGAGGCTGTCAAGCTGGGCGACAGGATTATGATCCTTGATAAAGAAGGTAAGGCTGTCCAGATAGACACTCCTGAGAACATCCTCTTGCACCCCTCTGATGAATATGTAAAATCCTTTGTTCAAGAACTGGACATTCCCAGTGTATTGACCATAGTACACCTTGCAAACCAACCTGAATCTACGATCACTCCAAATGACAGCCCTCAGAAGGCTTTAGATGCAATGTCGGACGGTGTTGCCTTTGTTCTGGATGAAAATAAAGTATATCAGGGACTTGTCACTGAAGATGATGCTCAAAAGGCTAAAGAGGCTAACAGCGACACCATTAAGGACTATATCAAAGAAAAGAAAAATTTGAACTATAATAAGACCATTAACGAGGTAGCAGCAAGGTTGTTTGCTTCGAAAACCCCGCTTGCTGCTGTTGACAATGAAGGAAAGTTCATGGGTTATTTAAACCAAAAGGCCGCTATGGAGGTAATGGAAAGTGAAGAGTCTATCTGACTACCCCATACCAAGAATGCCTGTTGGCGATGCACTGGAATGGATTATTGAAGGTCTGTTGGATACAGCCGGAGATTTTTTCGATGCACTTTCTGCCAGCTTAAAGTTCGGGACTGAGGGCATGTTCCAGGCTTTACTGGCAGTCCCGCCCTTAATAATGATCATAATAATTTCTGCAATGGCATGGTTTCTTGTGAGGCCTAGAGCCGCGCCTATTGTAGCAGCACTCCTTATATTTATCCTCAGCCTTAGCATGGATTACTGGAAGTGGACCATGGAAACCATAGCCCTGATCATCGCCTCCACAATCACTTGCTTTGTAATCGGTTTCCCGCTGGGAATATGGGGGGCTCATAGTGATAGAGCTATGACAATAATTGAGCCCTTCGTGGATCTAATGCAGGCCATACCTGCACTGGCATATATCATCCCTGTGGTGTTTCTTTTCGGTATGGGGAAGCCTGCTGGTATAGTAGCAACTATTTTCTTCGCCATGAACCCGTTGGTAAGGCTTACCTCTCATGGCATCCGTCAGATTCCCAATGAGATAATTGAGGCTGGAAAGTCATTTGGTGCTACCAAAAGGCAAATCCTCACCAAGATCGAAATACCGCTGGCCATGCCCTCCATTGCTCTGGGTATAAACCAGACCTTTCTGCTTTCCTTCGCCATGCTGGTTGTAGCTGGACTTATTGGAGCAGGGGGATTGGGCCAGCCGGTTGTAAAGGGACTTATGAGATATCAGCCCGTGACCGCTCTTGAAGCTGGTTTTGCTATAGTTTTCATGGCAATTATACTGGATAGAATGTTGCGCAGCGTAAGGAGGTTGATCTGATGGGAGTTCCCTTAGTAGAGATAGGAGACTTCGCACTGGAACTCCCCAAGAATCCTGCTGGACCAATGTTAAATGATGGTATCAACTTCCTGATGGACAATTACTCCTGGTTTTTCGATGGGATTGCCTGGGCTCTCAAATCAATGGCAAATACCATTTTTGATGTACTTAACTTGATCCCACCAGAGATATTCGTTATTATCGCAGCCGTAATAATGTGGAGGACTGTGGGATTGAAGATGGTACCATTCGGAGCTTTCTTACTTCTGCTCATCTGGAACATGGAGATGTGGGAACCGATGATAGATAGCTTATCTCTGATGTTTACAGCTCTCATTATTACTTGGGTTATAGGAATTCCATTGGGAATCTGGAAGGCTCATTCTAAGTTACTGGATAATTTCCTGACACCTATCCTGGATACTATGCAAACGACTCCCCCCATGACTTACTTGATCCCGGCCATACTGTTCTTTAATATAGGAGAAGCACCAAGTATCGTGGCTATTGTCATATTCACAGTCGCCCCACCGGTAAGAACCACTTCATTGGGAATAGAACAGATTTCTCAAGAGATTATTGAGGCGGGTAAGGCTTTTGGTGCAAGCTCCCGACAGATAACTACCAAAATTGAGGTTCCTATGGCTATACCCTCTATCCTGGTGGGGATCAACCAGAGTATTATGATAGGATTTACCATGGTAGTTCTGGCAGGCTTTATCGGAGCTGGTGGCCTCGGAGAGATAATTATTAGTGCTATCATGCAAGCTCAAATTGGTCGTGGACTTGAAGCTGGCCTCGCTGTGGTATTCTTGGCTATAATACTGGATAGAATCCTTCGAAATATAGGAGGGTATAGAAGTTAAAATTTATACAACTAACTTGCTGACCAAAAAAAGGCGAGAAAACGAAAAGCTATAAATATAAAAATCTTAGAGAAGTGGTTTAAAAAAGGGGTGAGTAGATGAGTATGAAAAAATATAATTTGAAAAAATTGATTCCTATCTTAGCACTGGTTTTTGTTGCAATACTAACGGCTGGATGTGCTCAACAACCTGCAGAGGAAACTCCAACACCTTCTGAAGGAGAACAAACACCTACAGCCACACCAACAGCCACACCAACAGGAAAAACAGTTGCGGAGAAATTTGATGGTGAGATTATAGGCATAGAGCCCGGTGCAGGGATTATGAATAACACAGAAGTAGCAATGAAGGAATATGGACTTGAAGACGATTACGATCTCATACAGGGAAGTACAGCAGCTATGCAAGCTGAACTCAAAAGGGCCATTCAACGTGAAGAGTGGATAGTAGTTCCCTTGTGGCAGCCCCATGGTGCATATGCCCAGTGGGACCTCTGCAACCTGGAAGACCCCAAAGAGGTCTACCAGACTGGTGAAGGTGACCATGTGAGTACTGTGTGCAGAAATGATTTCCAGAACGACTATCCTCAGGTGTACGACTTCTTAAAAGAGTTCAAGGTTACAGCAGAGACACAAAGCAACTGGATTTATGATTACTCTATTGAAGGGGAAGATCCAGGAGTAGTTGCCGAGAACTGGATTAATGATAATACAGACAAGATTGAGGAGTGGAAGACAACTCTAGAAGGTGCATCACCGCCAGATGAGGCCTTAACCATTGGTGTCCCACCCTGGGATGCTCCACCAGTCAAGGCTAGAGTGGTCAAGCAGATTTTAGAATCAGAGGGCTATAATGTTGAACTCCAGAGCTTAGATGCAGGCATTGTATATAACCAGCTTTCTACCGGTGAAATGGACTGTACCCTTTCAGCCTGGCTACCCGTAACCCACGAAGAATACTGGGACCAGTTCGGTGATGAACTGGAAGAAGTCCAGGTCAACATGCCAGATACATACCTCGGTCTTGTGGTACCGCAGTACGTCTGTGATGCAGGAATCGAATCGATTGAAGATCTAGACCCGGACACCAATACAGAGAGATACCAGTAAAACAAACTTCTTTCTTTTTTTTATTTTCGATTTTTGTTTTGTTTTGTTTTGATTAACCATGTAAATGTAAATCAAGGAGAGGAGACTGACTATTCTCACTCTAATCAGTTTACCATTTTACCATTTTTCTTTTTCAGTCAATTACTAATAAGATGTCTTGACCATTATCAAGGCATCTTCATTAATGTAATACCTGGAGACTCTGTCAACTTCCTCAAATCCAAGTGATCCGTAAAATTCTATAGCCTCTTCATTGCTCTCTCTGACCTCAACATAAGCTTTACCTGCTCTTTCCAGGACCTCATAAACAAGCCTGCTCCCAATACCCCTCCGTCTGTACCTGTATTCAACAGCAATGGAGATTACGTGACCGTCATAGGGATCGAATATAATGTATCCTCTCACTTTATTACCATCATCGTAGACCAGAAAGGAGTCTGGATAGCTGATCCAGTAAGCAATAAATGTAAGTGTATCATATGGTGTTTTGGGAAATGATTCGTTCTCTATTCCCTTAACTCTCTGTAGGTCGAGAGCTGTTACTTTTCTTATGTTCTCCTGCATCTGCATCTAAAACCCACTTTTCTCCAGGAACTCCATCAAATCTTTTACGCCAGGATGTTTTCCCTGCGAATGGGAAACATAGTAAGCTGCAACAGCATTTGCAAGCGTAAGCCTCAATTTATCATTTAAGCCCATAACATCGCCCAGTATATTGCCTGCGTTCCATGCATCACCAGCTCCGGTCAGCCGCAAAGGTTTGACGTTAAAGGTGGGCACTTTACTTTCACTATCCTTCTGAAAGCTTGCCACATGATCTTTTGTGTGTAAGTCCACTCTGGTTATCTTCCTGAGAGAGTTTACCGCTTTTTGTGAGTCATCGGTTTGCCCGTATCTCAACAATTCATCTTCGTTTACACCCAATACATCAACCAGCCCTCTTTTTAATATTTCCACCAGTCTGGATATTTCTTCTTCCATTCCTGCTTTGGGGGAGGGGTCACCGGGGTCGAAGTAAGTTTTACCCCTTCCCTTACCCTTTCCCTGTTTAACTATCTCAAAAACATGCTTTGCTAGCTCCGTACCTCTATCATTCAGGCCCCAATCGGAAATACATACCATATCAGCTTCTTGGATCAGTTTCTCATCGTTTGATGACAGGTAATGGGGTCCAAAGCTGGAGAGCGAACCAGGGTCACTCAACATAATGTTCGAGCCGTGAAGCTCAATAGCAGTAGTGATAGCCAGTTTACCATTTCTACTTACGTGTGAAATGTCCACTTTTCCTTCCGTAAAATGTTGGAGCAGTTTGTATCCCAGCTCACTTGTCCTAACTATTAAGTATGCATCTAAACCCAGAGAAGAGAGAGCTAACGCACAGTTAGAGGCTTTACCTCCTATACCGATTGACTGATCTACTACTATGTTACCTCCTCCCTGCTTCCTGATAACTTCAAGCTCCCCCATAAATGAGTTATAATCTCCTCCGGGGTTTAATGAGCTGTCCACACAAAAATGAGGCATGACAACAACTTTAAACTCTTTAGGACTCCATTGTTCGAGCTCTTCAACGAGTTTATCACCCAAATTGGTTTCCACTTCAGTCCACTCCTCTATCTCAATCATACGTTATTTGGGGTGCAATCCAATTAAGTTTTTATTTTATTAAAAGAAAGAGGTCTTTGATAGGGGATAAGCTGATTTGGTAAAAGAAATATATTGAATTAGAAGTTAACTGGGGTAAGATGAGATTTAAAGCAAGCTATGTGAGTTTGAGTGAAGAAGAATTGGACAAAAAAATAGAGGCCCTGTACAGTATACTGGAATCTTGTGAGCTCTGTTCCCGAAAATGTAATGTTAACAGGCTTGAGGGAGAGAAAGGAGATTGCAGGGCAGGTAAGGATTTAAAAATTGCCAGTTACCATCCTCATTTTGGAGAAGAAGATCCTCTGGTGGGAAGTAAAGGTTCGGGTACCATTTTCCTCTCCAACTGCAACTTACGGTGTGTTTACTGCCAGAATTACGATATAAGTCACCTGAGGGCTGGCAAAGAGGTTTCGTCCCAAACAGGGGCAAAGATGATGATGGAACTGCAGAACATGGGGTGCCACAACATAAATATGGTTACGCCTACCCAGTACACCCCGCAGTTGGTGGAGGCCATAAAGATCGCTGCAGGCAAGGGATTGGAGTTGCCCATCGTGTGGAACTGTGGTGGTTATGAGAATGTGGAGACTATAAAGCTGCTTGATGGCGTTGTAGATATATACATGCCGGATTTCAAGTACAGCTTTAGTGAGCCAGCCAGCAAGTATTCCGATGCACCCGACTATTTCGAAAGGTGCAAAGAGGCTGTTGAAGAGATGTTCAGGCAGGTAGGGGATTTGAAGACTGAGAGCGGTATTGCTTACCGTGGATTGCTGGTAAGGCATCTGGTTTTACCCAATGGGCTGGCTGGCAGCGAAGAAGTCCTGAAATTTCTGGCAAACCTGTCAAAAAATACCTATGTTAACGTGATGGCCCAGTACAGGCCTGCAGGCGAGGCCTATAAATTTGAAGAGCTGAACAGAAGGCCCAGTGGTGAAGAATTCTTTCAGGTGATCGAGCTGGCAGAGGAGTTGGGTCTTACAAGAGGACTGGAGCAGCGGTATTGGTTGATGTGAACTACCTCAAGCTAAAGAGGCTCACTCAACTACGAGGAGGTTGTCAGCGAACTGACTAACTCACGAGAGTGACTAACCATCTCACACAGTAAACTCTAAAGATTTCTGCTTACCGAGGTGTTAAAAATAATTTTTAGAATATGGATAGAGAAAAATAAATAAATAAATTATTTAATGGCTATTTTAGACTCCTAACCTTTTTGGCGGTTTCTGATACTTCTTCTGAGGGTGGATTGCTTACCACGGCGTGTACTGGACCACCGCCATCTCCTGAAAACCTAGGGAAAATGTTCACGTGTAGGTGAGGAATTTCCTGCCCAGCAGCAGCCCCATCGTTTATCCCCACATTAAAACCATGGGGATTGAGAGCCTTTTTGAGCAAGTCCATAACATCTCTTGTTGTATTGAAGACATCCGATACCAGTTTATCCTCTAACTCTCCCAAACTCTCCACATGCTCTTTAGGTATTACAAGTGTATGACCTAAAGATCTGGGGTTTATGTCCAGAAAAGCTAAAGTACTCTCTGTTTCGTAAATATTTTCAGCAGGTATCTCTCCTCTGACTATTTTACAAAAGATACATTCATCCATACTTTCACCCATATAGGTTCCGTAAACCCTCAAGAATATAACTGTTTTTTCGTTTTCGTTTACCATCTGTCCCTCGATTATTTACAATTGAATTTTTAATATGGAAGCAACAAATTATTATGAGCAGTTTAGGTGCAATTTTGACCCTCAGGTGTTCTCATTTCCTAAAATAATTATCATTGTAACCTTGTTTATACCGCTAATGGTTTTATAATTTGAAAGACCAATATAGATTGATAACTATGACAGAGATTTCAGTGCTTGAAATGCAAAAGGAAATGAAAAGGGCTGCAATACAATGGCAAAACTATTTACAATCATTAACTGGTAAGTATATTCCACTTAATGAGGCACTTACCTTTGCATGCGTTTTTGCTCAAAAACAAATGGAGGAAATGCTTAAAGACCTCAATAAAAACGAGAGATCCCAGGTAATAGAAATGCTTTCCGATCTGGGGGTCGCTTATCTGGAAGATTTTAACTTTGAGGAAACGCTGGGACTAGAAGAATACAAATAGAGAACTCGGAAGGATAGTTTCCTTTTCTTGTGATATCATGAACCCTTTTGGAAAATTTTTGGAGAAGTGTAAGCCAGATTTTGATGAAGAGCAGATAATATATGAATTGAGTGAGAAACCTCTTCTTCACACCTGCAAATGCAGAGGGGCTTTAAGTGTCTCTGCCTCTCCAGAATCCTGTCTAATTGCAGGCACTTCTGATGGGAATATATATTCTTTAAATGGAGATGGACACCTCATTCGGATCTACCAGACTGGTGGATACGTATGGGGAGTATCCGTTTCTTCTGACGGAGGTTTATTGGCTGCTGGCTCCTCCGTCAAGAAGTTATACCTCTTGAACATGAAAGGAGAAGTGTTATGGGATTATAACATTGGAACTACAGTCTATAATGTCTCCATGTCCTCAGATGGACAATATATTGCGGTAAGTGCTGATGACCACATTTGTCTATTTAATAATGAGGGAGAACTCCTATGGAATGAACAAATGGAAGCAGTCCGAGGAATATCCCTATCATCCGACGGAACTTATATAGCTGCTGTACAGGCCGTAAAGGGATGGGAAGAGAAAATGAGCCTGTATAAAAAACATAATGGAAATGGAAGCGACCTCCGCAACAAATGGCGACATAAATCTGAAGACTATATGTGGGGAGCAGCAGTTTCACCTGATGGATCTTATATAGCTGCAGGTTCTTCTGACGGAAATATTTATTTCCTCAACAGCAAGGGGAAGCTTCTGTGGACGTATCAAACTGGTGGATACGTATGGGGAGTATCGGTCTCTTCTGAAGGCAAATTAGTTGCGGCTGGCTCCTCTGATGGACATATTTACCTCCTCAACATAAAGGGAGATGTGTTGTGGAGCTATAAGACATCTGGTGACGTGATGGATGTGTCAGTAGCTTCAGATGGGTCTTATATAGCTGCTGCCTCTCTTGATATGAATGTGTATCTTTTTGATGTCCCGGTTTATTGAGCGAACTTCAGATCAGAAAGCTATAGTTTTTGTTTGTTCTACTTATCAATAGAAAAATATTTTCTCTAAAGTATTTACTGTAATTTATGAACATTTTGGCAGTTACTGGAAAACTGGCACAGGAAGAAGTCAAGAAATACGTTGAAAATGTTTATGTTGTAGATATTGATGTGGCGGCTTTCATTTCACCTTCTAACCTTAAAGACCTTGATTTGAGCCATTATGATCTTGTATTCGTTCCCGGACTGGCTAGAGGGAACTGGGAGAAACTTGAGGAAGAGAAGGGTGTTAAGATAAGGCTTGGACCTATTCA
>CAZQTT010000021.1:0-34220 GCA_964596255.1 uncultured archaeon | reverse complement strand
ATAGAAATTAGAGTTTTTAATGGCCAAATATTAGGCTAAAATGGATAAACAGCTCCTTTAATACCATATCAGAAGGCAGAATAACCTCCAAAAATTAAAAAATCACTTGATTTTGAGACAGTGCCGTCTATAATAAATATAAAAAAGGATAGTTTTTATTTTATCCAAAGTATCTCAAATCTTCGTCACTCTTCCACTGCTGTGAGGCAGTTTCCTGCATTTCTTTAATTTGAGAGACCACCTTTTCCATTTCTTTGGCCCTTTCTTCCAGGGCTTCCATGCTTACTTCGAGTTTGAGAGATTCCATAAGAATGTTGAGGACAGCTTTAGCGCTCTTGGGGTCAACCATGTAACCTGAAGTTACTCCCATGAGGCAGGCTGCTTCTATACCCTCCATTTGGGCTACTCCCAGCAATAAGCCTGATGCTCCAATTATCCCCCCTCCAGGCTCACCTTTATCGAACCTTACTCCATGTGCTGAGAGTTCTTCCACCAGTTCCTTGCTGCTGGCTGCACCCAAAACATAGGGTTCTTCTACCAGCTTTCCCAGTCCGTAGCCACCCAATGTGTATATTCTAGAAGCATTGAATTTTTTGGCTACTTCAAGGTAAGAGTTGACCAGCTCAAAATGTCCTTCACTACTTACGCTCTGGAAATCTCCTACAAGGATTACCAGGTCAGGTGCATCTGAGTCTGATTTAATCACATACACCTCATTCATAGGCATTCTAACAGTTCCGTCTTCTTCTACCATTACCTGGGGTGGAAAATAGTGTGAACTGATTTCCACTACTTTTTCCGCACCCAACTCTTTTACCAGATGATCTGCAACCAGCTTTCCTACATGGCCTATCCCGGGCAGGCCTTCTATAACTACAGGACTCTGAAGCCCAAGCTCCTCTGGATCTTTAATATAATTTATATTCACCTTTTGAAGCACAATAATCACCTCCTAGTACTGAAAAATCCTTTCTCTTTTCTTAGTTTTCTCCTATATTTACCATAAGGGTCCTGGGGAGAGAAGCGAGGAGGAACAGGCATAAATGTTCCTGCATCACAGTTAGGACATTCTTCTTCAAGAGTGTAACCACATTCTCCACACTTCTTCATCCTCAACTTCATGTTGTTTCCCTAACAAAGTTTCCTTCTCCCCCTGATTTTTTGATTGATTTAAGGGTATTGTTCACAGCTTTTTTCATTATATTTTCAGCTTGTTTATAATCAGAAGATTCTATATCAATTCTGTAATTGGGGGCACCTATATATTCGATCCTCAGCTTGCCATCATCTGAAACAGCTTTATAAGCTTCATTTAATGCTTCTTTTATTTTCTCTACACCATCAGGTGCAGGGGACTTGAGCTCAAAGTACCCCCGAATCTTGACTGCAGAAGGTTTAATGTTCTCCTGGGCAACCTCATACATCGCCTCGGCCAGTTTTTCTCCTACGAAAGAGAGATTTTCACTGCCCTCAAATGCACAATCTTCAAATGCCGCATAAACAGAATCGTAGTTTTCCATAATTTTCTTTCCCACTTCTACAAGCTCTTCCATGCTCATGCCAACTTTTTCTCCGGCGATTTCCAGCCACTTGAACGCCTTAACTTCATTCTTCCATTGCAACATCTTTTCTCTTCTCTGCCTATCGTTCACGTCCTTGATGGACAGGTCAATGTGACCTCTCTTGGGATTGGTGTCCAGAACTTTACACACCACTTTCTGGCCCTTCTTGACATGGTCTCTTATATCTTTAATCCAGCCAGGTGCTATTTCGCTTATGTGGACTAAACCTTCTCTATTCTCATATTCATCTAATGAAACGAAAGCGCCAAAATCAAGGACCCTTGTAACGGTACCAACTACAAATTCACCTTTAGAGGGGTATCCGCTTCTCTTGATTATTAGTTTTTTATCACTCATCAGAATCTACCAATGTGGAATAGAATTTAAAAGTTGCCTAAGAGCTAAGAGCTAAAAGGTAAAAAACTTAAAATCAATTGTACATTATCATTGAATATGGCCAAAAAGAAGAGAGAAAATGAGAGAATAATTATAAACAGACATAAGTGCGCCTATTGTGGTGCATGTATCTCTGTATGCAAGTTCAATGCCAATGAGCTAATAGAGACATTTCTGGTCATAGATGAGGAAGAGTGTAATTTGTGTTTAACCTGCGTTAAAACCTGTCCCATGAATGCTCTCAGTGTGGAGGCGAAGTAATGAATTATGACGTAATTGTTATCGGTGGTGGGCCTGGAGGCAGTTCTGCAGCCAAAACAGCAGCCGAAAACGGTTTAGATGTTTTACTGGTGGAAAAAAGGCAGGAAATAGGTACTCCTGTAAGGTGTGCTGAAGGAGTTAGTAAAGAATCCCTTTCAGAGGTGGTCAACATAGATGACAGATGGATTGCTGCAGAAGTAGGGGGTGCGAAGGTTATCTCTCCCGATGGAACAGAAATCAACATGACGGAGAGAATGGCCGGCAGCGAGGTGGGATACGTTCTGGAAAGAAAGATTTTCGACCGCTACCTTGCCAGACTGGCATCCAGAGCAGGAGCAGATGTCATAGTTAAGACTACTGCTACAGGTGTGGAAAGGAATAGAGGTGAGACAGAGGTTTCTTTCACCAAAATGGGTGAGGAATTCAGGGAGAAGGCAAAGATTGTAATTGGTGCGGATGGAGTGGAGAGCAGAGTTGGAAAATGGGGAGGAATAGATACTACACTCAAAAGAGATGAACTGGAGGTTTGCGTCCAGTATCTCATGACCAATATTGATTTTGACCCTTCGTACTGCTACTTCTGGTTCGGAAAAGACATTGCACCTGGCGGATATGCCTGGCTGTTCCCCAAAGGTGATTCTACGGCGAACGTTGGCCTGGGCATCCTGCCCAAACTGGCGGATAGATCGGCGAAAGAATACCTGGATAGACTGGTGAAAAATAAATTTGAGGAAGGAGAGATTATTGAGGTTGTGGCAGGGGGAGTGCCCGTTAAAGGCTCCATAGATACTGCTGTAGCCGACAACGTTATGCTGGTGGGTGATGCTGCCAGACACGCAGATCCCATAACCGGAGGAGGAATCATTAACGCCATGAGAGGCGGTATTTTCGCAGGTAAAGTGGCTGCGGGAGCGATCAAGAGTAGCAACTACTCCAGAAAAGCCCTAAAGGAATACGATGACTTATGGAAAAATGACTTTGGTACAAACCTGAACAGAAACAGAATCCTCCAGCAAAAGCTCATCAACCTAAACGATAAAAATTTGGATAAGCTTGCCCACAGTATCTCTGGATACGATCTGGAGGAATTTAGCGTCAAAAAGATTGTTACAGAGCTTATAAGAAAAAATCCCAGGCTTTTATGGGACCTCAAAAAATTGTTCTTTTAGCCATTATATAAGTTAAATTTCCAAAATCTTTTATTATTGGTCATCAAAGAGAAGAACAGGAGGTGTGATATTGAGTTTAGAAGTTAAAGATATTAAATTTTCCAATCCCAGTCCCAAAGAAGGTGAGAAAACTAAAATACACGCCAAAATAACCAACACAGGGAATAAAACAGAGAACAAAGACATTGTATTCTACTATACTACAGAAATGGTCTTAAATGAGGAAAAGCTACAGAAATTCCTCACCAAAGATTATGAGATGTATAGAGAGCGAATAGAGAATCTGGAGCCAGGCAGTACCACAGAAGTGATCTTCGACTGGGTTGCAGATAAAGCGTTGAAAAACATATTCGTTCAGGCTCAAGACTGATTTAATTAGTATTAGTTTATATAATTATTTAATTGACCCTTCCATCTATTTTTGATTATAGAATGGATGTTCCCATATAGCCCAGCTTATTAAAATATCAAACCTAAAAACTTAATTATCTTGTAAAAAACACCAAGCTTAGTGGAGGTGAGAATATGCCAGCGCAAGTTAACCAGGAACTATGTGATGGAGACGCTGAGTGCGTTTCTGTTTGCCCCATGGAGATATTAGACCTTGACGATGAGGGGAAGGCATACGTAAGTGACCCTGATAGTTGTGACGACTGTTGCTCGTGTGTAGAAGTTTGTCCTACAGGGGCTATAACCAACCCAGAGTGCTAATCCATTTCTTATTTTTCTTTTTTATATAATTTCCACTTAGGAGATTATAGTTTCCAGTTTGTTGTTTTTATGTTCTCCGATCTATATTTTGAGGTGATACTACACTTCTAATTGGACAAGGACAAAATATAATGTTTATAAACTTGGAAGTAGAATCCTCTTTATGAGGGGTATAGATAGATTGGGGATATTTACTCTGTTGTGTATATGTTTGGTAAGCTCTCTTGGCTATAACTCCGTCTCCGCTTCAACAATTTACGTCCCAAAGGACTACCCCCACATACAGTGGGCTATTGACAATGCCACCGAAGGTGATACCATAATGGTTAAAAGCGGTATTTATAGAGGGAGTATAGAGCTGGACAAACAACTTCGACTCATCAGTTGGGATACAGATGGGAGGGCAGTCCTAAAAGGAGATAATATAGGTGATGTTGTAATTATTTCCGCAGACGGAGTTGTTATTAAAGGATTCAAGATCAATCATTCCAATGAACAGGAAGGAGCAGGAATAAGAGTCCTATCAGATACCAACACAATAACCGATAACGTAGTTGCCGATAACACTTACGGGATTTACCTCGAATCTTCCTCCCACAATAAAATTACCGAAAATTCAATCCAATACAACAGTGCGAGAGGTATATTGATTAAAAACTCCAGCGGGAGTCAGATATACCTGAACAATTTCATAAACAATTACAATATATATTCTAATTCAGTCAATACCTGGAATACATCTGAACCTCAACCCTATATCTACCATGGTTTCCAATTCGCCAACTTTCTGGGAAACTACTGGAGCGATTACCAGGGCGATGATATTGACGGTAACGGCATAGGAAATACACCCTACAAAGCAGGTCTTTTTAGTAGAGACGTTGTTCCACTTATGAAAAGGTACGAAAATTACGCCTCTCCTTCTCCTTCTCCTTCTACTTCTACTTCTACTTCTCCCACTCCTGAAACCACACCCCCTCACGGAACGTCCCCTATACCTGCTGGGACAGAAACGCCAACTCTCACAGCTACCCCAACGTTAACCCCAACTCCGACTTCAACTTCAGCCGCTACTCCAACTTCTGTCCCCGGGTTGTTAGAGACACCGGGTTTTGAGGTTATTGTGGCCTGTGCAGGATTATTGACAGCAGTCTATCTAACTAGAAGAGGTAACTGATAACTGGGAGGACTACAGAATAAAATAGTTGGAGTAGTTAGGGAACTTTGCCCGAAATTATTACCACTAATTTATTCCAGAAAAAATACGGTCCTGTTTCGTAGTACCTTATGTCCTCCAGCCCGGCGTTTACAAACCAGGCCACGGATTGCTGGGTTGAGGGAAACAACATTATGCTTTCGGCAAACTTACGCACGGCAAAATTATTGGGCTTTCTGGGAGCAAGTACAACCACTCTGCCCCCACTTCTGGTAACTCTGGTCATTTCCTCGATACCCTGTCTGGGGTTTGGCCAATACTCTATACTCCCTGCAGAAATTGCCGCATCGAAGGATGAGTTTTTAAAAGGTAAATTTTCTGCATCACCCCTGAGGAAGTGAGAAGAGGGGTACTTCACAACAGCTTTCGACATCTGCTCAGGAGTGAGATCAACTGCAGTGACATTCTGTTCGCCCACTGTGGAGATTATTTCTGAAGTGGTAAATCCGGTCCCACAACCGACTTCAATAACTCTGAACCCTTCTTCTACCCCGGCAAGGTCAACAACCTGCCTTCTCATCTCTTCAGAGTAGAAGATGGGATTTACTCCATCATATATTCTGGAAAAATATCTGTATAACGATCTGGCTCTTTTTTTGTTCTCCAAAATCCCCATCTAAATCTTCTATTTTCTATTCGGTTTAAATACCAGATTGTTATCGTTCTTTTATTCTTCTTTCTCCTTGAAGAACTCAGTTAAAGGAACCTTTCCTTGCTGCACAACCTTCATGTTTAGTTGAACAACATCTCTGCTTACTGTATTCCCTCTAACCCTCTTCTTCCTTTTAAGGCCTTTCTTTTTGGGATTAAAGCCTACTCCGCCGCCGACCAGTATATTCTTTCTTCCGCTTCCGGCCACATCAGGTCTGATGGGAATACCGTCTTTATCACTACCTCCAGTAACCACCAGCTCGTAGTCGGGAGGGAGCTCTACAAGTGTACCGTTTATAGTATCCCCTATTTTCTTTCCAATAATCTTATTGGCATTTGCTCCACTCACCACTTTCTGATACGTCTGGGTTTGTGGATCGGAAATCACTACTTTAAACTCCATCTAAATCACCTCAACTTACCTTATATTATCTTAATCTTTATCTTAATCTTTATTTCCCCCAGAAGGGGTTTTCCTGCCTCTTTAACTCAACTAACTCCTTAAACACTTCCTGAACGTCTTGGGTGAGGGTATCAAGTAAATCACGCTCAATAATCTTGGCGTGCTTTTCTGGGATATCTATTAGCAGTTCTTCATCGCCCTGGAGTTGTCTTCCTATGGTTACACCTTCGATAGCTACGGCAACTTCTTCACCTTCTGAAGCCGAATTAACGTTTTCTCCTCCTTTCTGTATGCTCTTGACCGTGCCAGCTGGACTTCCATCTTTCTGCATAAGTTTTACACCTTTTTTCAATTCACCTGCAAATATCCTGACACCGATTACTGCTGGCTTGTTCCTTCTGAATATAAAATCTTTCAGGAGCTGTATCTTTGCCGGTTTTATGAGAGCTTCCACTTTTTGCTTCTCTCTCTGTCTCTCTTCCTCTTCTCTCCATTTCAGATATTCATCCATTATATTATAGATGATATCTCCTCTGAAGAACCTCACTCCATACCTTGATGCTTCTTCTCCCACTCCAGGTAAAACTTTTACACCAAATACCAGAATGGCTTTGTTCAACTCATTCTTATTGGCATTTGCCTCGACCACGTCCCTCTTATTGACTGGACCCACTTCTGCTTTCTTTATGGGAACATTAGAAGATTTTAATTCATTTATTAGAGCTTCCAGAGAGCCTAAAGTATCTGTTTTTACCACAATTCCTTCTTCATCAGTTTTTATTACTATATCTTCGTATTCCTTCCTTACTCTTTCTTTGAAATGATTGATATCTTCTTCTTTTTCAACTACCTCAAATTCGCTCCCTGCCAGCACGTTTTCAAGGTGAGGGGCAGTTATCTTTACACCTGCAGCAGCACTTATGCTACTCACGCCCTTAAACTTGCTTTCCACTCGCATTTCCTTAATCGAGGGAGGTTTTAGAATGCCTTTTACATGGGTAACAATGGCGTCCTCGATGCCTGCTATTACCATCTTATCACCAACGTGCAATGTACCGTCATGGAGGATTATATCGCAGGTCATTCCTATGCCCTTCTCTTCTTTAACCTCCAGAATTGTTCCCTTTGCTTTTCCACCAACGTGTAACCTGAGATTATCTTCCAGAAATCTCTGGGCTAAACCTAAAAGGATCATAAGAAGTTCGGGCACGCCTTCCCCCGTTTTGGCTGAAACAGGTATTATAGCCACAGTTTTGGTGAAGTCGTTGATCTTATCAAATCTATCTGCCGAAAGCCCATGGCTGTAGAGGTCTGCAATTAGCTCATAAACCCTATTATTGACTTTATCTCTGGTAAAGTCTTCCTGCTCTGCCAGACTCTTTATGACGGGACGGAGTTCAGAGGGTTGCCAGCCCGGTGTCCTGTCGATTTTGTTGGCTGCAACTATAAACGGTGTCCTTGCGGTTTTGAGAATGGTTAAAGCCTCTTCTGTTTGGGGCTTAAAGCTTTCATTTATGTCAATTATCAAAATGGCCAGGTCGGCCAGTGCTCCACCTCTCTTCCTTAGATTGGTAAAAGCTCTGTGTCCAGGGGTATCAATGAACAGTAGGCCTGGAATATCCACTTTTACGTTCCATATATCCTTGCAAATCTCCTGTATAGCTTCCACAGGAATCTCTGTTGCCCCTATATGCTGAGTTATACCCCCAGCTTCCTTGGAGACAACTCTGGTTTTCCTGATTTTATCCAGTAAAGTGGTCTTACCGTGGTCTACGTGACCTAAAATAGAAACTATTGGCGTTCTCAATACTTGCTGCTGCATAGTTCTTGCCGCATATCTAGATAAATTGTTCTAAAACTATTCGTAAATCCAGGGCTGGTCTATTCGAGTGTAATCAAAAATTTCATTCTTTCCGAAGAATAAATTGATTTCTCTCTCGGCAGATTGAATTGAGTCAGAAGCGTGTACTATGTTTCTCCCTATATCCATACCGAAATCTCCCCTCATGGTTCCCGGTGACGCTTCAATGGGGTTGGTAGCGCCTACAAGGGTTCTTACCACATTTACTGCGTTTTTCCCCTCAAATACCATAGCCACCACCGGTGAAGACGTGATATAGCTGACCAAGTCATTATAGAATGGTTTGTCCGAGTGTTCTGCATAATGCTCTTTAGCCACATCATTGCTTACTTGCAGCATTTTTATGCCTGCAATCTTCAAGCCCTTAATCTCCAGTCGCTTAATCACTTCTCCTACCAGTTCCCTGTGTACTCCATCAGGCTTAACCATGACGAAGGTTCTCTCCATGATTATCTCCCGTAATGCTTGGTCCACTTCAGTTTCCTGGGATTCCTGCCCAGTTTAATCATGTTTTTTTCGCATTTGGTAGAGCAAAAATTGTGAGCTTTTCCAGACTTGCTCACATATATCTTGCCTGTTCCTGGCTCTATCTCTTCACCGCAGAACGAACATACCTGCTTTTCCATGCTATCACCTTTACTTCACCATCAATTTCTTGGCCTCTCTGGAAGTTTCCTTTATAGACATTACATCTCCCAGCTTTATGGGGCCAAAAACGTTTCTGGTGATTATCCTTCCCTTGTTCTGTCCACCAAGAACTCTTACTTTTACCTGATTCGCCTCTCCGTGCATCCCTGTTCTGCCTATTATTTCAATAACCTCTGCAGGCTGGACGCCTTCTTCCTCGGCCATAACTCTCACCTACTCATTCAATTACTTCTTCAACCCTTCCAGCTTTTTCACCAGCTGATCAAGGTCTTTTTTGGCTTCGCCTTCATCTACTATAGCTACTGCTGAACACTGGACCTGCAGTCCTGCTGAAATTCCCAGATTCTCCTTGGAATTTATGTATACATATGGAGCTTTCTTTTCCTCACACAGATAAGGGATATGGGCTACGACCTCTGGAGGTTCTACATCCGTGGCCACATAAATTAGCTTGGTAAAACCGGACTCCAACGCTTTGGTAGCTTCATTAGTCCCTTTCTTTATCTTTCCAGTTTCTCTTGCTTTTTCCAGTACCGCTAAAGATTCGTTTTGTAAGTCTTCAGGAACCTCAAATCTTACATATGCCATTCATTAATCACCTCTTTCCTTTATTAGCCAGCTACACTGGCCTACTCTTCCAGTCCATGGAAGAGAAGTCATCAATCATCGGTCTTTTAAACACCTTCCACATGGTTTTTAAGTTTTTGGTGAGTTGATATTATGGTATCTATAAATAAAGATAACTCCCCGTAAACACGTAAGTTGGAGATATTATAGCTTAGAGGATTTATTTCCTGCTCACTTTTTGTTGATACTCAGAGCTACAGAAAATTTTTTTCATCTCAGCTGGATTCAGTACTAAGATAATAACTAAATATAACTATAAAGAATATAGAGCAAAAGAGGTGATTAGAGTGGTCAATTATCTTAAGCTCCTGTATTCTGTTTTTCGTGACCCTTTTATGGGTGCTTTGGGCAAGACCATTGGGGATTTGACGCCTTTTATCAGGTTGCATTTTTTCCATTCTGCCATGAAAGTGGGTCTGCTTGAGGCGTTGAGCACTCCCCAATCCAGAGAAGAGCTGATCAATGAACTTAATGTTAAGCGGCCAGAAATACTTGACGTTTTATTGAGTCTGGGCATGTCCTTAAATGAGATCTCAAGAAAAAATGACAGATACGCGCTTTGGGGAAAACGCTCCAAGATGCTGAGCTCTGAAGAAGGTGACCCCATTGCCGCCCTTATGGAGGAATACGTTACATTATATCCCTCAATTTACAATGACCTTGATGAGATCCTCAAATGTGCCTAAAGGATTATTTCTCATGGAGCGAGAATTTGGTTGCCAGATCCTCTAGAATTGCAGAACCTTATGTGAAGGACTTCATTCACCAATTAGTCAACAAAAGAAATCCTAAAAAGATTCTGGATATTGGCTGTGGTTCTGGTGTATATCTTCGTCACGCTGCCAAAGTTAGCTCAGAGTTGAAATGTGTAGGAATTGATCTGGATGCTGAGGTGGTAAAGGAAACCAGAGAGAATATGGTTAAATGGGGGCTGAAGGACAGGTTCGATATTTTGCAGGCAGATATTCGCAATGCCGGCGATCTGGGAAAATTCGACATGATAACCCTGTTCAACAATATTTACTATTTTCCAGTTAATGAGCGTTCAGCACTCTTCAGTGATTTACAATCCTATCTCAACCCCAGTGGAACACTGGTCATTGTGTCCAACATGCAAGGAAAAAGTGTCTTGAGCGTCGGGTTTGACCTCATTTTGAGAGCCACTGCCAACTGTTACGCACTACCTGAAATAGAAGAGACCATCGGTCAGCTGAAGGAGAGTGGTTATATCCCTGAGAAAGAGAAACTAATCCTCGGAGAACCTTTTTATGGAATAATTGCCCGAAGAAGTAGGGACTAACAATTATAAGTTGGCTCGGTTTACAATTGATTCGGATTTTGACAGTTTGCCTTATTTCATCCGTATCCGTATGGAACTCTTTCAAGTGTTATTTAATAATTCAATAATTTAGATTAGAACAGAACTGAGTTTATCGTAAAACAGGTTCAGTATATTCAGAAAATCTCTTATTTTTCCAATTTTTTGGCTATGTAGACCCGAACGGGACATTGACAATAATTCGTCTCTCCAATAGGGAAGGAGTACTTACATTCTTCTGGTTTTTCCTCCAGACACACAAGCACGTATTTCCTCCCGACATCTTCTGCTTTGCAGAGAGTTTCAAACCCTGATTTATAACAAATAAAACCTTTCTGGCATGTTGTCTTATCGAGTACCTCTTGAAACTCCCTGTCCTCTACGGATAATTTGAACTCCTCAGCTAATTCCTTTAAAATTTTCTCATCCTCTTCCTCTCGGTTCATATGACTCAATTTGCTTAATCTTTAATAAATTATTTGAGAACAGATGGATGTCATCCAAGAGCTAATTTTTCCCACCACACCCCACACCCAAAAAACTTATTAAGCATTATGAATATATATTCAAAACGTGCCGAGAAGAAAAAAGTGCAGATGGGTCAATACAGACCTGCCACCAGGAAAAGGTGGAAAAATAGAGTTAATGGCGGATGAGCTGGAGGCTATTCGCCTTACAGACGTTGAGGAGGTCAGCCAGACAGAGGCAGCTCAGATTATGGGAGTTTCTCAACCGACACTGCACAGAGTACTGAAAGAGGGTAGAAAGAAACTGGGGATCGCTGTTCTGGAAAATAGAGACATAGAAGTCACAGGAGGCGAACATACCATGAGAAGGTTCAAATGTTTTGATTGTGGCCATGAATGGAGTGAGCCTTACGGCACAGGAAAACCTGTCTGTCCTCACTGCGAGAGTGTGAACACAGCACGAGTTGATAACAAAGGCCAGGAGAGAAAAGGTAAAGGCAGAGGCAGAGCAGGTGCAAGGAGACGCATAGGAGATGAATGAGGCTTTAAAGGCTGGTAAAGTTTCTGTCATATTTAATATCATTTTTTCCGTTCTCAAGGGAGTTGCTGGATTGTTGGTAGGAAGTATCGCCCTCATAGCAGATGCACTGCATTCTCTTGTAGATGTGTTTGGTTCTGCTCTGGTTTGGGTTGGTATCAAGCTTGCTTCCAGACCTGCTGATGCAGAACATCCCTATGGGCATTTTAAGGCCGAAAGTCTGGCGGAGATAGGTGTGGCCATAATAATCCTGCTTTCTTCAGTACTGATAATAAAAGAGGCTGTAGAGGGTTTGCTGGAGTTCGTCTTCCCGGAAATCAGGTTGTTCGCCATCGCCATTGCTCTGCTCTCCGCTGGAGGGAATGAGCTGCTGGCCCGATACAAAATTTCGGTGGGTAAAAAAACCAAGTCAACCGCTCTCATAGCTGAAGGCAAACACTCTCGTGCAGATGTTTTGAGCTCCTTTTCCGTATTTGTAGGTTTTATTTTCGTCGAGGTGGGTTACTGGTGGGCAGACCCTCTAATAGCTCTACTAATATCCGGAATAATCATCAAGATGGGATTGGAGATACTAAAGAGTTCTGCTGATACACTGATGGATCGGACGGATAAAGAGCTTGCCCAAGATATATCCCGAATTGTAGAGAGTATTGAGGGTATAGAAGAGGTAAAGATGGTCACCACCCGGGGCACCTGGAGAAGCAAAGTTATAGAAGTTCAATTCAGTATTAAACCCTGGGTAACGTCCGAATTTATAAACCAGATACAGAACAAGATTAATGCGGATATCAGGTCCAATTACCAGGAAGTTATCTCTGTCGTGCCCGTCATCCATGCTACCAAGAAGAAAAATAGGGTCGCTATTCCCTGTGATGGAGATGAATATACTGGAGATTTTGGAGACGCTAAAGAATACACAATTGTCGATTTGAGTGGAGAGGTCACATCCAAAAAAAGAATCGAGAATCCACATGTAAAGGCGGAGAAAAGGAGGGGTTATCTCGTTGCCAAGATACTGGAAAAAGAAGGTGTTGACGCTATCGCAGTTAACAAGATAGGTGAAGGTGGTAAGGCTCACCTCCACGAAAGAGGAATATCCATTGAAAACCTATCAGGAAGTACTGTGGAAGAGATTATTAATAAGTTTATAAACAGTGTAAAAGGAATAAGCGAGTAACAAAGTATCTGCTGAGGTTTCCATGATCAAGAGAAAGAAGAATCTGGAAAAGAATATTGCCCACGAAAGGATTGAGATCCTAATCAACAGAGCGAAGAATTACGTGTACAGCGACTATAAACTGGCCAGGAGGTACATATCTCTGGCAAAGAGAATAGCAGAGCGATACAGAATAAAAATCCCCAAAGAACATAAACTGGTCTTCTGTAAAAATTGCCTTTACCCCTACAGATCAGATAAATTTAGGGTGCGAGTCAAAAAGTCCCGGGTTGTAGTCACCTGTCTCAACTGCGGAGAGGAAAAGAGAGTACCCATACGGCCCGTAAAGACTAAGACAAAAGAGAGTTAGATTCATTCTTTCTTTCCCAAGCTTTTGGCAGCCTATCTTGTAGTTCATTCTCTCCTTATCATATCCTTCAAATATCTTAACTTTAGATGCCCTAACTTTAATTTTTATTCTTATTTTCTTGTTTCTTATTCTTACTTGATTTTTCAAGTTCCAAGTTTTGGGTTTTTAGTTTATCGCGTGACTAAACTAAAGCTCTGTCTACCTCAGGTTGTCTTTGTATGGTTCTGTTCTGTTCTTGTCTATATAGGCCGTACGGTTTACAATGTAGTGGGATTCACTACCTTCAGCACCAAAATCTTCTGTTTCGTTCCATAATCCCTCGCCCGCTGTCCACGAATCGCTTCTATCCGCGTCTGCGTTTGCGGTATATCCAAATGTCATATGGGTTTTCCAGGTGAAATTAATCTCTACTTGCACGTGCGTATGGCAGGCAATGCAGGCTTCTGTTCCATTGGTCATCAAGTTCTCCTTTTCCGCTGCCTCAACGAAAGCCTTGTGGGGATCGTTTTCAAATGCATTGGCTTCTGTAGGGTGACAGTACTCGCATGGGACAAGCCTTGCTGCGTGATATCCTTCTCCTTGGGTAACGTCCCCCGGATATAACGGTTCCACCTGGTGACAGAATACACAAGCTTCCCAGATAGGTTGAATGTCTCCTGGAGGATGGTGGTTTAATGGGCTCTTAAACTCATCTGCTATGTCTGCATGGCATTTCTGGCATGGTATGGCTTCCTTCTGATACCATGAGTGCTGGCCAGCGAACAATGTGACTGTAGAAGGTAATACCAGAATGTGTATGGCCAATATGGCAACAAATATTATAATTATCTTATATATTCTTCTTTCCATAATAGACCCCAATTAATTATTTGGCGGTTACAATTCCCTACGTTTAAAGTGTCGGGAGTTCTTAGAGCCGATAACAGTTCATAAGCAACTTTAATATTTAAAAAAAGGAATTTTGGTTTTGAGAGTTTCATAGTTTATTTAAGGTAGCTAAGAGTAGCCGCCACCTTGATAGCCATCAGGATTTTTACCTGGCCATAAATCTGCGTTATAGGTTGTGGTTGCGTTCCCTGTTGTGTTACCCCAAACTGTTGCATAAGCAGTACCATTTGCTGCCCAATTGTCAACTGTCCAGTTGTGCATGCCTGAATCCGTTGTAAGGTTCTCTGCAGAAGTGTAGTCTCCAGCGAATCCGATATCAAATTCTATGCTTCTTTTGTGAGTGAAATTGATCTTAACCGGTATGGCCGTGTGGCAGGCTATACAAGCTTCATTAGCATCCTGTAACATGTCATTATCATTCGATTCGACTACAAAGCTCTTGTGAGCTGCCATGCTACCATTTTCATAAGGATATGCAGTTAAACCAAAACCACCTGCTGGTGGTACATAGTAAACTTTATCACTTCCCTTATTAAGGTGACATCTCCAGCAGTCGCTATCTACAAAATTGTCTCCATGGTAGTTTTCGTGACATCCCGTACAGTTCTTACTGTAGTATCCAGTGGTAGGATGAGCCACTTGGTTGTCAAAACCTCTATAACCTGTTTGAAGTCCCGAAGTTTTATTACTACCTCCACTGTGACAGTACATGCAGGGGACAGTTGAAGCGGCATGAGCTTCATCTCCAGCTTGAAATCCATTATCCCCTGAAGCGTAAGTATAGTCGTTAAAACTAGAATTCTGATCATCTATAGGGAATAGCCTATGGCAATATTCGCATTCAAATTCTCCGTATCCAGTCTCGTCTGTATGGGGTCCATGGATTTGACTCATTTCATCAGCGATGTCTGCATGGCATTTTTCACAAGGTACATCGTTTCCAGTAGCATTTAGGGCATACCAGTAGTGCTGACCAGCAAATAAAGTAATTGTAGAGGGGATGACCAAAAAGCCTATCGCAATGAAGGCTAAAAAAATAGAAAAAAGTTTAGCTGGTCTCATAGTTATTTTGGGTTTTTTGGTTAGTCGTAGTTGTAGTTTACACCAGAGACGTTTCCAGGCCACATACTAGCGTTATAGCTAGTGCTGACGTTTTCACCAGTGGTATCACCATATATCGTGGCATAAGCAGTGCCATTTGCTGCCCAATTGTCAACTGTCCAGTTGTGCATGCCTGAATCCGTTGTAAGGTTCTCTGCAGAAGTGTAGTCTCCAGCGAAACCAACATCAAACTGCAAGCTTCTCTTATGAGAGAAGTTGATCTTAACTGCAGTATGAGTGTGGCAGGCTACACATGCTTCATTTGAATCTACTAAAGTATAATCGTCAATGGCTTTAGCTACAAAGGCATTGTGGGCTGCATAGGTCCCATTAGATGGTGCTTTAGTATAATTATAATCTTCAGATACACCAAACCCGCTTATATTGAATCCTCCAGCAGGAGGACCTGCATATTCACCCTTAGTTACTGCTTCTTCAGCATTCCACTGATGACAGAGCATACAGGCAACCACACTTGCAGCGTGAGCCTCGTTACCAGGTTTGATAGTTGAGCCGTTGTCTTCCGCATATGTTATGGCGCTGTTGCTTCTGTGGCATGCCTCACAATCTCTTTGATCAGCACGATTAGCATCTTCGCCAGTTCCCCAGTTTATATGGAAATCTGAATTATCTAATTCTTCGAATACATCTGCGTGGCATTTCTGGCAAGGTATTTGGTTTCCGGTATCATTTATTGAATACCAGTAGTGCTGACCAGCGAACAGTGTCACTGTTGACGGCAGTACCAGTATTCCAATGGCCATTAGTGCAACTAGCAATACGGCTATTCTTCCCCCATTCCCGTTCATATTTATTACCTCCTATTGGTATTTCCTTTAAACGCTTCTTTGTAATCTATTTAAACTTTTTGAGATGGCATGCACATCATTATTATCAAACCAGACAATCAAACCAACTATATCTCGAGTTTACACACCCCTTCTGGCCAATCAATGCCTGAATCGCCATTTTTTTCCTGCCTGAGAAGAGTGATTATCAACGCATGCTCATAGCATGCCAGGGCTCAACCCTTTTATAGTTAACTTTTGCTGGCCTCTACCTTTTGGATTGAGTTCTGAGCCCATAAAGATAATGAAAGGATAATGAAAGGATAAAGAAAAGGTTTAATACTATTTTCAAAAATAAGAATATGGGCTGGAGAGGTAATAGAACAGAGGTAGGCTACGGGAATGGGGGAAGTTATAACCGCCTCTGGGGACACCTCTCCAACCAATAGTACAATATCTTAAGTAATATAAAACGGTTACTGAAAAACAAATGATGTATTTAATAATTTCGTTAAAATAATTATTTAAGTTAGTTTTTAAGGATTTCCAATAACTGTTTACAGATTCATAGGAGGTTGATAATCTCGCTATAGCTTATAATGCCTTTGGTATCTATTGAGATATTAAAAGATGGTTTCAGTAAGGATTTACAATCATTTCAATTTTTTATGTTGGATTTTATATTGGGATCAAATGGGATAAATCTTTTTATATTATGATGCTAACGATCATAATAATGAGTAATGATAATTGGGCTTATCTACGACCAGAAAAAAACCACACACGCTCAAAAAAAGACTCCAGCAAACCGTATTCGCTAAGCAATAGACTTTTGATGGATATTAATAAAAATCACTGCTTCCAACTATGCCTACTGACATTTTAGCCTTACTGAGCAGCTCCAACTCGCGAGCTTTATTATTGGTTTTCATGCCGGCTACCATAACCGGTATGTTCCTCTTACCCAATGCCTCACTCCTCCTGATGGAAGATAATACTTCCACATTGAACGATACCAGCGTATCCGATGAAGAATTAAAACTGAGCAGTGATGATTCAAGCTGTTCAAGCTGTCATGAAGAACCAGCATCTCAAATCCACAATAGCCCAAGTCACAATTTTGAGTGTGCAGAGTGTCACGATGAACAGGATAACACGCCCTGCGAAGAGAATATGAGCAAGATCAGTTGTATGGCTAAATGTCATGGAAGCGAGCCAGACAGTTCAAGTATTGGCGGTTTTCCGGCGGGAGGATTCGGATTAACAAATGTTTCTGGGGACACGGGAAGCAGGGCTGCACATATGGGATTCATAAATGATGCTAAAAACAGTGAAGAGATGTTAGATACCAATGAGGCTTGTATCGGGTGCCACACTCACGCCGCAATAAGAATTAACTGGACCCACAGAGCAGTTATAGAATTTGAAGCGGTAATGTGCGAAGAGTCTACTGCTCCCACACATTTTGATGTAGAGAACTGGAACCAGAGCGGTAGTGTTAACTACACTGTGTGGGAGGACAGAAACAACAAGAGCCTCAACTTCACCGTAAACCTCGCTACCTAAGACACTAAATTATATTATATTATATAATTATGGATTTAGGGAGGAAAGTCTAACCGCCGGAGATTACTCTTATAACTTTGACGGTCCCTTCTTCAACAACCTCATCAGAAGGCACAGGCAGGCCATCCTTAAGAATTACAGCAGTTTCAGGGTTTATATCCATATCCTTTAGCATCTGAGAGTAGGTTTTAGTGGAATTTACCTTCACTTCCTTTTTTGGGGGTTCAAAACCGCTAAATTCAATATTTATCTGAACATTTTGCTCTGAAGGGTTTGGGGTTTTCAAAGATGGTTTCCCTCCTTTATCGGTCATCTCTTTCTTACTAACTGATACCTCACTTTAAAATCTTAACCTTATCGTGTCTCTTGTTCTCGATAAGCACTTCCTTGATCCTGTTCTTCAAGGGGCCAAATTCTTTCTTCTTGGCACTGATAGGAAAAACTGTGTTGCTCCAGTCACTCCATGGAGGGTCCATTCCCAGCCATTGAGTGATCTCGTTGAGTTTCTTATCCTTTTCTTCCGCTTTTACTCCATCCATCTTGTTGACCGCCAGCAGGACGGGGGAAAACTCTTTTAGGAAGGAGAACATCTCCACATCTACGGGAATCTCTCCCCTGCTATCCCATTTCTGTGCTATTTCTCCAAATGATTTTCCATCCACTACTTGAACAGCAAGGATAATTCTATTCCCGTTTTGCTCAATATACTGCACAATGAAATCCTTGATTCTTTCATTGAGGTTCTGGTCCCTCCCCTGAATGAGGCCAAAACCGGGCATATCGGTCAGTAAAAAATCCCCGAACTGGAAAAAATTGGGTTCAATAGTCGTCCCGGGCTTCTTACCCTTCCTCACTTTAAGACCAAAAAGATTGGAAAAGAGAGTAGATTTTCCAACATTGGAACGGCCTACAAATACTATTTCACATTTAATTGGGCCAGAGACCATAATAAGCATTCAAAGCTATTACCAGAACCCCAATGACAAGACCGAACAAGAGAATGCTTTTGGGTGGTACCTTGACGTGGGATCTTTCTTCCTCAAAATACCTCATTATACCTGCTGACGACTGCAGAGGTGCGCTGTCAGACTTCTTTGATTTGGTTTTCCCTTTCGCCATGTTCTTATTTCTACCGAAACTGTATTTAATATTAACTGATTCGTACTGTTAAAAATATTTATAAAAGATAATGACAAATAAAAAAGAGTTGAGATGTTTTTAAGTTATCCAGACAGGTATAAAAACTAGGATGGAGGTTTTATGGAAGGAAAAAAATTCTACCCGGTTAAAAGGTATTTAGAGATTCAAAAAAATGCACTCTCCGACCCTGAGGGTTTTTGGGGGAATGAGGCGGAGAGATTACCCTGGTTTGAGCGCTGGGATAAGGTTCTGGAATGGGACCCGCCCTTTGCCAAATGGTTCATCGGAGGTAAACTGAACGCCTGTTACGCTTGCGTTGACACCCATATGCATACATGGCGTAAAAATAAGGTAGCCCTTTATTGGGAGGGCGAAGATGGGAGTACAAAGTCATATAGCTATGCACAACTGTATAGAGAGGTTAATAAATTATCTTCAGTTTTGCAAAACCTCGGTGCAGAGAAAGGGGATATAGTAGTTCTTTATCTTCCCATGATTCCTGAACTTCCTTTTTCCATGCTGGCAACGGCAAGAATAGGTGCTACTCACACTGTAGTTTTTTCAGGCTTCAGCAGTCAGGCACTTGCCGACAGGATCAACGATACAGAGGCAAAGTATCTCATAACTGCTGATTTTGGAGTCAGAAGAGGTAAGCTGATCCCTCTTAAGGAGATCGTGGATGAGGGTTTAAAATCCGCTCCCAGCATAGAGAAAGTGGTTGTGGTTGAGCGAACAGATAAAGAAGTTAACATGGAAGAAGGCAGGGACTATTATTACCATGATTTGTTGGAAAACGCCCAGAAGCATGTTGAGCCGGTTTCTGTGGAGTCCAACCATCCCCTGTATATTCTATATACTTCAGGGACTACTGGTAAGCCCAAGGGAGTGGTGCATTCCACAGGAGGTTATCTGGTATACAATTGTTCTACCTATAGATGGGTTTTCGATATTTCCGATGAGTCAATATACTGGTGTACCGCTGATGTAGGCTGGGTCACAGGTCACTCTTCCATAGTTTACGCTCCTCTACTCCACGGAGCTACCATTCTGGTTTATGAGGGAGCTCCCGATTACCCCCAGCCCGACAGATGGTGGGATATTGTGGAGAGATATGGGGTCACCATATTCTACACCTCGCCTACTGCAATCAGGATGTTCATGAGATACGGTGAAGACTGGATAAAGAAATACGATTTGAACAGCCTGAAAATCCTGGGAAGTGTTGGTGAGCCAATCAATCCTGAGGTCTGGGAGTGGTATTACACCAACATAGGCGGAGAAAGATGTCCTATTGTTGACACCTGGTGGCAGACAGAAACCGGAGGGATCATGATTTCCCCTGCCCCTGGTCTCGAGCTGGTGCCTCTTAAACCCGGTTCAGCAACAATGCCTTTGCCCGGGATTAACGCTGAGGTTGTAGATGAAGGGGGTGAAGTGATGGCTCCGGGAGAAAAAGGATACTTGGTTATAAGAAGCCCCTGGCCCAGTATGCTGTTGGGCCTTTACGGTGACCCGGAAAGATACAAAAAGACATACTGGTCAAAGTTTGAGGGAATGTATTTTACTGGAGATTATGCAATTAAAGACAAGGAGGGGTACTTCTGGATTCTGGGTAGGTCAGATGAAGTGCTTAAAGTGGCAGGGCATAGAATGGGAACTTCCGAGATAGAGAGCGTGGTAGTAGAGACCCCCTTTGTTGCTGAGGCAGCAGTTATAGGGATTCCCGATGAGGTTAAAGGCGAGGCCATAGTGGTGTTCGCCATACTCAAAGAAGGCAAAGAACCCCAGGATGGGCTTAAAGATGAAATAGTAAAGACGCTTAGAAAACAGATAGGTCCTATTGCCACACCCAAGGAAATTTACTTTGTGGACAAATTGCCCAAGACCAGATCCGGAAAGATAATGAGAAGGGTTATCAAAGCAGTTTTCGAGGGGGAATCAATAGGCGACTTATCTACCCTAGAGGATAAAACTTCCATAGAGGAGATCAAAGCTGTATCAGAGGTTAAATCTGAATAAATTAATTGCAGGTTTTTATTTATATTATATATTTACCACCAAATCATTGAAAAATTTTCAGGATAATTTTGAATAGAATTCAATTGAAACCATTAATTATATATAATCATTAACGATTTCTTTTACCAATTGTACAGAGGTATAAAATGACTGAATTATTTGAACCTGGTTCAGAATATAGACAGAAGGCATGGGTTACTGATGAGAGTGTTTTCCACAAAGCAGAAGAAGACTATTTGGCTTTCTGGGATGAGATCGCCAGATCAGAGGTTGATTGGCTTAAACCTTATGATCAAGTCATCGACGATAGCGAAGCTCCTTTTTACAAGTGGTTCACCGGAGGCGAAATAAACATAGCTTACAATTGCCTCGATAGACACGTAAACAGCTGGAGAAAGAACAAAGCAGCTATAATATGGCAGGGAGAGCCTGAAAAAGATAAAAGAGTTATTACATACTATGAACTTTACCGCAGAGTTACCAGATTCGCCAATGCACTCAAGAAGCTGGGAGTAAAGAAGGGCGATAGAGTTACCATATACATGGGCATGGTACCTGAGCTTCCAGTAGCAATGCTGGCCTGCGCTCGCATCGGAGCGATTCATAGCGTGGTTTTCGGCGGTTTCTCTTCCACATCGCTCAGGGAGAGAATCAATGATGCGAAATCAAAAGTTCTGATAACCATGGACGGATTTTACCGGAGAGGTAAAATAATCAACGCCAAAGGGATTGTAGACGAGGCTCTTGAGCTCACGCCAACTATTCAGAATGTTATTGTGCTCAAAAGAGTGGGTCAAGAAGTCAACATGGTAGAAGAAAGGGATATCTGGTGGCACGATTTCCAGTACGGAGTGAGGCCGGAATGCGAGGTAAAACCTCTGGATAGTGAAGATCCCCTATTCATACTGTACACTTCCGGCACTACCGGTAAGCCAAAGGGCGTTACACACGTTCACGGAGGATATAACGTGGGAACGCATATCACCGCCAAGTGGGTTCTGGATATTAAAGATGATGATATATTCTGGTGCACTGCAGACATCGGGTGGATTACCGGTCACAGCTACATCGTTTACGGTCCTCTATCCAATGGAGCTACAGTGATGATGTATGAGGGAGCACCTGATTATCCCCACCCTGATAGATGGTGGGATATTATCGAAAGATATGGTGTTAGCAACTTTTATACCGCTCCCACAGCGATCAGATTCTTCATGCGTCTGGGTGAAGAGTGGATACACCGACATGATCTCAGCTCTCTCAGGTTGCTGGGATCTGTAGGAGAGCCCATCAATCCTGAAGTGTGGAGATGGTATCAAAAGCATATAGGAGACGAGAAGTGCCCCATTATGGATACCTGGTGGCAGACAGAAACAGGAATGTTCATGATAACTCCTTTACCCGGTATTACTGCACTCAAACCAGGTTCGGTGACCAGACCATTCCCAGGAGTATATGCTGATGTTTACGCTAATGGCAGCTCTGCAGAGCCCAATGAACGAGGAAAACTGGTTATAACCAAACCATGGCCATCTATGCTCAGGACACTTTTTGGTGACCCGGAAAGGTACGTAAACCAGTACTGGAAGAAAATGGACGGAAAATACGTCTACATCTCAGGTGACGGCGCCAAAAAAGACGAAGATGGATACATATGGATGCTGGGAAGAATAGATGAAGTGCTGAATATCAGTGGACACCGTTTGGGTACCGCTGAGCTGGAAAGTGTTCTGGTGGAACACCTTGCCGTCAGTGAAGCGGCAGTTACTGGAAAATACCATGAGATCAAGGGAGAAGTCCCGGTGGCTTTCGTCATCCTCAAGAGCGGCTACGAGGATACCAGTGAGCTAAAATCAGATCTTAAAAAATTCATAAGAGAAGAGATTGGGGCTCTGGCCGTACCCGATGAAATACATTTCGTCTCCAAGCTCCCCAAGACAAGGTCCGGTAAAATAATGAGAAGAGTTCTGAAGGCAATTATCAGAGGAGAGTCTGTGGGAGACGTTACTACCCTAGAGGACGAAGGCTCTGTCAAGGAGATCGAGGCCGCCTACAACGAGTTCAAGGACGTACTGGGTCAAGAACAAAAGTAAATTGGTTTCCAAACAATAAAAAAACATAATAACATAACTATTTTTTACTTTTTTAATGGAATACAAGTGTGATCTGATACTCACTGACGGTAATCTAAAAAAGGGTGTTTTAACCATTGAGGAAGGTAATAAAGCCTATTTCGATGAAAAAGAGGTTCACAGTGATTATATAGCTTGTTCTTCATTCTTTAACTCCCACGTACATCTGGGAGATTCTCACATCAAGGACCCTCCCTACATGAGCCTAGAAGAGCTGGTTGGCCCCGGTGGATATAAATTCCAGCATTTAGATTCGAATAAAGACTCTCGTGCTATAATATCCTCTATTGAGACTGCCCTAACTTCAGGTACTTCTGCAATGGCGGATTTTAGAGAAGGAGGGGTTGAAGGACTTGAAATACTAAAGAATGCGGATAGAGGCCGATTGTGCTGGGCTCTGGCCAGACCTTCCACCGTAGAAGAGGGAGAGAGGTTGATTGCTGATGATTATGTAACCGGTTTTGGCCTCAGCAGTGTTAGAGATCACCAAGAAGATTTCGTAGAACAAATAAGAAGACTTGCCAGCGCTAAAAATAAGATGTTCGCCATCCACGCTGGAGAAAGAGATCCCCAAGATGTTGAAAGAGCCATAAACCTGGAACCGGACGTGTTGATCCACATGAATATGGCTACTAAATCTCAACTAAAAGACGCCATGGATAAGAGTATCCCTGTAGTTACATGTTTCCGCTCCAATTCCTTCTTTGGTCTTTTGAATGTGGAGAATTATCGATTGCTGATGGATTACGATAACTGGCTTATAGGAACGGACAACGTAATGCTGGCCTCTCCCTCTGTTCTGGATGAGATGAGCTTTGCCTCTTATTTACTGCAAAAAGATAATGAGATTATTGAGGCCGCCTTTAGAGGTTTTTCCATTTTTGGGGTTAAACCCAGCTTACTGGTGTTCAATAAAAAAAGAAACCTGGCCCACACCCTGAGAGCAGTTTCCTCAGTGGTGAAGAGAGCCAAAAGCGAGGATATTGATGGGATATTCCAGGGATACGATTTGAGTGGTTTATTTAACGATGAATGATAGAATCATAGTTCTTTAGCTCCTGATAGCATTATTTTGTATTACTGCTTATTTTGTATTACTGGGGCATTTGTATTACTTGGATATTTAGCTAACTACTTGCCCGTCCCAGTAAACTGTACTCTGGAGCCATTCGTAATATTGCTTGTAAATCTTTTTGAGAGAGTCAGGTTCATTTGTCATTAACTCATTAAATACCTTATAAAGCTCAACCACTTCTTCACTGGCAAGATCATTTATTTCTTCCATGGTTAATACCTATAATTAATAAGTTAAATAACTTTTGTGTCTTGTGATTTCAGATAGCAGCATTGATTATATATGCTGAAGGAAAAAATATTTATCCATCTGATATTCTGTGATAACCGTGAAGGCAGAAGATGTAATGAACAAGAATGTGATATACACTACTCTTCCCAATACAAGGGATAGCGTACTTCAGTTATTTAAAGAGTACCATATTTCCGCTGTTCCCATAATCAAGAATGGGGACCTAGCCGGTATTGTTACCAGAAAAGACTTGCTCAGGAAGATCGATGAGGATCAACTGGCATTATTAATGACTCCCCAACCCACAACAGTCCAGGTCAACGATCCAATGGAGAAAGTAGCCGAAATATTTGCCACTACCAAATTCAGGAGAGTACCGGTCCTCGACGGCAACCACCTGGTGGGAATAATTACCTTAAGGGATATGATCCAGAGAATCTCCGAGATGTCAGTTGAAGAACCCATAAAAGGTCATATATCCGCTTATACCACCTGTGTGTGGGAAGAAACTCCTCTGAACATTGTCGGTGAAGTCATGAGGGTCGCCAATGCAGAACTATGTCCTGTTCTGGATAACGGTGCAGAGATCGTGGGTATAGTTGACGAGAAGATAATGTTGACCGAGTCTCTGATTGAAGAGTTTATAGAACAAACCCATTACTCATCTTCAAGCGATTCAGACGACGACTGGACCTGGGATAGCATCAGAGACTTCTCCGTCAAGTATTTTGAAGTTAGCGTAGTCAAGCTACCCAAAGAGCCCGTTAAAAATTACATGAAAAAATCTGCATTTGTCTATCCCCAAACTTTAGTGTCGAAGTGTGCCAGAGAAATGGTGAGAAGGGATCTGGACCACATTCCGGTACTGGATGTGGAGAACAGATTAATGGGCATGGTCGATGACAAAGAGCTGGTAAAGATCCTGCTAAAGCAATGACCAAAGATTAGCGGTTGAGGTAGGTCGAGGGAGGGTTGAGGTCGAGGAATGCCCCAAAGAAGGAGCCAAATATTCAATGAATAAAAATGCCAGGAATGTTGATTGATTTTGAGGGGATAGATGGCTCTGGTAAAAGAACTCAGGCAGAAACTCTGAAAGATTCTTTTAGGGCTGAAGGTTATAAAGTTGCTCTATATTCCTATCCAGACTACAATTCTCCTTATGGAAAGATAATAAAGGATTTTCTGGATAACAAGGTAAATTTGAATCCAGATGAGCAATTTTTACTTTATCTGATCGATATTGTAAAGGATAGAAAAAGTATCAGAAAAAGATTTAATGAGGGATATATGGTGATACTGGACAGATACATACCCTCAACCATCGCCTACCAGTGTGCAAATAACTTTGACTACCAAAAAGCGAAGGAAATGGTCAGATTGGTGGATGTGTCCCTCCCCAACGTTATTGTTTACCTGGATACCCCAGTTAAGGTATCAGGAGAGAGAAAGATAAAACAGAAAAACCACAAAGACAGGTTCGAGGGGGATGTTGCACTCCTTGAGAGGGTTAAGAGCTGTTACAAGAGAATGATTGAGGAAGATTTCCCTGCCAAGTGGTTGAGAGTGGATGGAACCAGAGAGATCAAAGAGATAAGTGAAGAGATTTCTCACACAATCAATAACCTTATGGAGCAAAGAGAGTAAACAAAGCCCTTAGACACCTATGAACTGTAATTTATCATACAGTAAAAGATAAATATCAAGGTTATCTCCCTCTATTTTGAAGCCCCGTGGGGTAGAGGTCAATCCTATCAGGCTCTGGACCTGACGACTCCGGTTCGAATCCGGACGGGGCTATGCTACTCCAATTTTTAAAGCCCTACTTCCCAACACTTTTTCCTTTCCAAAAATAGAGTTCTTACAGTAATTAAAAATTATTAATATTAAAAGTTTTCTAATTTTTTTATCGAGTCTTCTAATGAATATTTGCTGGCTAATTGGCGGGTGGTTTTGCTGGTGGTGGTGATGGGGGCCGTAATGGGGGTAACGAATGGGGTGATTTGACCCCCCTTGTACGCGTAGGGGATTTTTAATTTCTCAATTTTTGATTAGACCATCATTTACCTTAATCTAACTTCCCGTATTGGAACCATTGTTGAACAAGTTGGGGTAGGGCTAATTCTCTGGTCCATATTCTTGAGTTTTCTTTAGGTATTACTTCCAGCAAACCTATTTCGTTTAATCTTTGTTCTCTCTTATAGTAGGCGTTGTTGGAGATCTTCAGCTCGTGTTTCACGTCTTTTACTATCACCCTTCCTCCTCGTTTGTATATCAAAAAAAGGAAGTTATAGTGTTCCTCACAGTTGTACTTTAGAATCTTCATTGCCCTATCAACGCTTTCCTCGCTATTCAATTCCTTATTGTTTTTCTGTAAGGTTAAAAGCAATTTAACTACCATACTCCTTCTTCCCCAAATTTATTGCTCTTACTCTTCATCTTACCAGATAGGCCGAACAAATCAGGCTGTGTCTCCCTCAAGTAGTCACATACTGTTACTGGAATTGCTATCTCTTCTCCGTCCACATTGTAGTATTCGTAACCTTCCTCTACTTTTAGGGGACTGTTCTCAGCTTTAAAGAAGTTATCAGGTATTTTTACATCCTCAACGTTCTCTACGATGCGGAAAAACCAATGACTAACTCTCTTGAACTCTCCAAACAACCTGATTTCTCTCTGTCTCAATTCCTCATGCTTGTCCTCCTCTAATCTCCTTACTTCTTCCTTGAGTTCACCGACTTCTTTCTCAAGTTGCTCAGCCTCCCAACCCAACCCCTCATTAACTCTCTCAAGTATCCTTATATCTTTATCTTTTCTGGATAGTTGAAGTACCAGGTCATCTCTCTCCCGTTTCAACTGAAGTATATTATCTTCCTCAAGATCCTCATTCAGCTTAACGAAAGCATTTTCCAGAGCTTTACGCTTGTTAACCTCTTCATCTAAATGCTCTCTAACAACTTTCAAAGAATTAGAGTGTATGCTTATGATGGCTTCCTTCTTCTCGTTTAGCTGTTTTAATTGCTTACTATACGCTTGATCCTTTTCCTCAAGTATCCGTTGACAGGTTTTTTTATAACTCCTTCTTATATCCTGTTTCTCTAACTCTTTAATGTGCCAAACCATGAATGCAACAATTACAGCCAGTGTCGTTGTTACAACCCACAACATCTTCAAAACCTCCAACACCAAACTTTCTTATCTCACCACTCACTATCCACATAATACGTTAAACCCACTTATCATCTATACTCTGTTCATTACTACTTCTCCACCGTTCATTAGCATCTCAGATTTATTATGATCTTCTTTGTTGTAGTCAATTGATACTGCATCCTTTGAATCGAAGAACCACGTAACACTTAACCTCTTACACCCCTTCAATAACCGGATATTATCGACATTGCATGTCGCAAAGTGGGGGGGCAACTTGTCGTTGTTAAGCCCATGATGTTCAAGGTCACTCAAGGGGGGCAAATTTTCAATTACCCCCTGAAGCTCTATAACTTGACCTCTAACCATCACCTTAGCCACAAATAACACGATCACCCGATCTCTACCAAACCCGAATAAACCATTAATCCATGCCTTTAACTCTATCTGACTCAACTTCTTCTTGTAGAAGTTATTTGGAACGTTATTATAGTATGATTCGGAGTTCTTGATGAAATCAATGAAAGAATTGTGGTCTGTGACATCGAATACGAATGCGTAACTTATAACCTCATCCAAACCCCTTTGAAGCTTAAACTTAATTTCGGACCTCCAACCCTCTTCAGCCTCTTTCTCAAAGTACTCTCTTTCCTTTTCTGTCATCTTATACATTTTAATCTTGTTCTCTGCGCTTCGCTTCTTATTGTAAGCGTTTAAAACCAAGTAATTAGTGAATTCACACTGAATGGTTTCATTGATTGACTGTTTAACAAAGGGTTTGGCCCAGCTCTCCATGTAAACGGTTTTAGCAAACTCCTCTTCACTTGGCTGCGAAACATCCAGCTGATAAATCATGGAGAACGGAGGCAATTCAATGTCTATTCCATTTTGCTTAAACAGTTCTTCCAACAACAATCTAGCCAAATTCTGGATTTTGCTAGCCTTATAATACAATGAAAAGATATTGGTTTCCTCATCAACCAACCTCCACTTATTCACTCTCAAACTAGCCCTCAAAACAGTTTGAGGAGAGATATGGAAAACAGAATTCGGGTAAGTGTCCTTATCCTCATTCTTAAGGAAATCAGCTTGGTCAATATCCTCATAACCATTCAACCTCAGTTTAATCAAAAGAACTCGCTCCAAACTCCTTAAGACGGTAGGAGCATTTTTCTTGTCAATTCCCGACTGATAGAAATTGTAAACTGCTTTAGTTATCTCCTTCCTGTTATCCAAATTACGCAAATTAACCCCGTTCCGCATAATAAAAGTGATAGTGTCAACGTCTATAGACCTGAAAAGCATATCCATGTAAGTCCCATTATCGATTACAGGTAACCGCTTAGGAGGAGTAGCATATAACTCATAATTAAGAGAAAAATCCCCATTCTCAACAAACTTGCCTATGTGGCTGTCATCAAATCTATAACCATCATAAATCTCAAAAAATAGGCCAATATAAGGTTCCTCTTTAGAATACTGCTTCCTTAATTTCTCCACCCTCCTCTCTAACCCCTTCTTTCCCTCCTCTAACCTATCAATTTCTTGATCCAAGTAATTAATATGAGAATTTAAATCAGGTAAACCAACAACCTCAACACTTTCAGGCGACAACTTATTCATTAGGTTGAGTAAGTCATACTCTCTTAGTTTCTCAAATAGGTGGAGATAAAACCTTGACCTCTCCAGCTCAGGTTTCAAGTTTACGTGCTTGGCCAACTTTCTAAAATAATAGCTGTAACCCTTTTTTATGGTCTCCTCTTCGCTAAACCACTCACCATAACCCTCATCTTGTAATTCGTCTTTCAAAAGATCGTAAAACTGCTGCCACTTATTTATTCTCTGCTTAGATAACTGCTTTCTCTCCTTCTTCGATTGGTCCAACTGCTCTTTCAGAGTTAAATAATCTTCATACTCCGTTATTCCGTCTCGTTTAAGCTTGTTTCTCCATGTTTCTTCTTGCCATGCTTTTACAGCGTAATAGTGATACGTGCCAGAATCATAGTTCTTGGTTCTCCTCAGACTAATTCTTCTTGCCATTGTGATGGTGTATGGCTTTTTATCGCTCAGAAATGGGAATATGTCCTGGAGAGTTTCGCCCTTATACTCATGGTAAATCTTAGAGCATAAAGCCTCAAACTTCTCCTTATCAAATTTTTTTCCAAAGCCTTCAGGGAAATCAAGGCTCTCAACAGTCTTAATTATCCCTTCAACAGTATAGCTATTAGTTATTAAAGATAAATTAAAAAGAACATGTCTCCAAGTGATATCTCTATGTGATCCACCCTTAACCACCACCTCAATGCCATCTTCATCAACTATAACCTTAGTATATCGCTTTCTTTTGACTGCATGAAATAAAACAATCTCCTCACCCTCATCATCCAAGTTATCTTTCTCAAACAGCTCTTTGGGCAAAGGATTCAGGTTATTGGAATACTTTTGAAGTTCCTTGATTTGTTTTTCATTTGCTTTCAAATAGATGGAGTCGGTGTCAGAGTAGATCAGATCAACCTCTTTCTTTGAAGCATAACTCAATAATTTGAACAGCTCAACTCTAACAAATCCCGTTATTGCAGCAGCTAAAGCCTTACAATACCATTCACCAGACATCTCAGCCAACTTACCATAACAAGAGTTCAGCAAAACCTTAATCCCCTTCTCTGAGGGATCGCCCATACTTTTCAATTCCTTTCTTCTACCATACAACTCAACGTATTGCTTACTCTTCTCGTCATTAGTTGGAGCAAAACCGTATTCGATCTTGATTGGGATAATGAGCTTATTAAAATTCGGGTTATGCTCTTTGTTCATTTCATACTCAGCTTTGGTTAGAACAGATTCTTCTCCTCTTTTCCTAACCCTCAAAACAGCGAAATTGTGCTGAACGTCCTGCACTTTCTCGTTCTTATCAAAAGACTTGATAAACCCCAGACCATAGAGGTGGCCTTCATCCCACCGCTTCTCTTTCCTATTAACTTCATCTTTTTGTCTTTCAACCTCAATAAGAACGTCAATAGACTGTTTGGCTTTACACTTTATTACACTTGAGTAAATAAGCCTATCATACAAATTTCTGTCAAATTTGGTGTTATGGAGTTCTTCAAAGTCTCCATGGAGAATATCCAAAATACTTTGATGTGCTATTGCAAAGGGATATGCTGAAGTTAGATCCAAATTCCTTATCCCTTTTCCATTACCAGGAAACACTTTTTCGTTACGCCAGTCCCTGGTGATCCCTCCAAAATACTTGGTTTGAAAATCAGGTAGATATGGGGATTTGCGGCCTATAAGATTGTAGAGGTAGGCTTCAGCAACACAACCACTTCCTTTCATCCATACGTGTTCATAGCACATCTGGGATGCTCGTTTCTCTGGTTTAAGAGATTTTACAGAGACATCGTATACTCTGGATATCAGATCCTGGTAAACATAAGGTAAACTCAGAACATCATAAATAGAATATAATACAGCCTCACAACTCAGATTAGAGTTCTCAAACTCCTTATAATCAATTTCCTTTTTGGGAAACGGCGATTTTTCAGCGAGGTTCTTTAATTTGGCTGGGACACCTAAAGTGAAGGCCATGTAAAGAGTGTCGACAATTAAAAACCGGTTGTTGAAGTCAACATCCTTCTTTTCTTTATCGATTAATCCCCACGAGAAATTGAGGTGAACCTTCTTCTCTCCTGACCCTACAGTATAACCATAGAATTTGCATCCTTTTATTCCGTATTTCTTCTTTTTGTTAATTAGCATACCTAAATCAAAGTTGGCGATGTTGTGACCAATCAAATTACAAGGATTCTGCATTAAGAAACTGAAAACAGATTCAATCAATTCCTTTTCATTCTCTAGCTCATTTATGTGTAGAGAATAACCAACACTATTAACTCTCTCTTTTATTAAGCTGTTATCTTTGGCCTTGCCGTTAACAAAATAATGGATAACTCTGTTCTCGTAATCTGCTATTTGCACGCATCTGATTTCAGCGTTGTAGTTGAATGTTTCAATGTCTAGACCATACCAGGAACTGCACCAGCTATTCTTGTCTAGGAATTGTTTGTATTCAACTTGCTTAACCTGGTTGGTTAGATCAGCTAGATTTAGTCCATTATTTTCTTTTAAATTACTTGTGTCGATGGTTTCAACTTGTTTTGGTTGTAAGTCAGTAAGAGAGATTCCCATAACTATTTACAGGAGTGTCCAGTTTCTTTCACCCTGTTTGCCTTATAAGTGGCTCTCCAAGAATGACAATCTACTGTATTGTCAGTCGAAAAACTTAAGTCATTTAAGAATAATTTTTCTCTGAGCATTTGAAGCACCTAAATAAAAAAATAGGGTTAATACGGGTCCGAGACCCAATTCACCCGTTTTAACCCTTTACTAACGTTCTTCTTTGGCACTTTTATGAGCACTCTTCCGTTCTCTTTTCTTCCCTTGTTTAGGGCTGACTCTATTGTTTCTTTACCAAAGAAACCTATGCTGTCCACCTGCTCTCCATTTGCGTCTTTTGCTTCCACTACCAGTATCTGGTTTCCTTCTTTCTCCGTATTCTGTGCGTCCACCACTTCTACTTCTTCTAGACCTCCTATTAGGTCTCCTATACCTATACCTTCTGTCATGTATACACCTCCTTTTCTGCTCTCCTCCGGAATCGAACCGGAATTTAGGAGAGCTCGAGCTAACTCAATTTTATTCTCGTGAAAATATTTTATTTCAGCCATCTTTATTCTCAACTTTCTGTTTTAACTCGGTGATTTGGCCGTCAAGCTGCTGATCCAGAATAGTCAAAGCCATTGCCGCACTAATCACACTACCATGTAATGCTACATACCACAACTTCTCAGAATCCATTTACTCTTCCACCTCTCTCACCGGTTTGATTAGCAAATTTTTCTGGCTATCAAGCACCACTTTCAGTTTGGAGCCTTTACTCAGTTCATTTGACAAAATCCATTTTTTTGGTATCGCTAAATAAAAACCCCTTGATATCTCTTGAAGATTGAATACACCCAGCTCGATCTCATTCATGGTTTAATGAGTTTTTTAGAAAATATTAAAGATTATTTTAACTTTATTTGGGTAAAAGTAAACTGTTTAATTTTCTCTACTCAGAGTAAACTGTTTAAATCGAGAAAAATTTTAATAGTTTAAACCACACCTTAAACCAATGAAATACAAAACCAAGAACTGGCAACCCAAGATCCTTGAGACGCTTCTAAGGCAAGATGCGTCCAGAAAACAGTTAGTTGAATTGATTGGCGCGAACAGCTTAGGAGCAATCACAAAAACTCTCAACAACTTAATTGAGAACCAAATTATCATTGAGGTGGATTGCACTAAAGACAAACCCTACTGTAAGGATTGCAATGAATACTTCAAAAACCCACCAAAGAAAGCTGGTAGACCATCCAATAAAGAGAAGAGAATGAAAAACACTGGCCCTTCCGCCAAGTGTCTGAAGATCAACTGTAATATGGAGACAATCAAATACATATTCAATTCAGATCCTTCCCTAATAACATCCTTGCAAAAGAATCAATCTGTAATTTCTTTGGTAGCAAGTAGGTTCCCCACACTAACTGAAATGGACTTCACCGAATTAACTCGTTTCGCAAAACCGCCCCAACCGAAAACTCTTGAAAGTATTAAGGAAGATTTTGAGTCCCTCAAGCAAGGTAAACAAACTGGTTATTCTTTCTCTTATCCAATAGTAGCACTAAAAGATCTTTTTGAAGAACCTTTAGTCTTTTTTAAGAGTATGTTTCACGAAGCTGGTCACCAAGCAACTTTGGACTTATTTAGGAGTATACTTCAAGAACCTACTTATGAATTACCCGAGGAGAAGACTTCACATAAATTAATGACACTCGATGACCTTTTAAGAGGATCTGAAGTCTTTTTTAGGAACATGCTTCAACTAGCATTCAATGACGATCCTGAAGGAGAGCTGCTCAAATACAAGGGACAAGCTATGGTCTTCTTTAAAGATATTAAATTACCTAACAAAGTATTAAGATCTTGTTTTTACTGGCTCCTATCAGCCAGTCTAAACCAAGAAACCATAGAGAAAGGCGAAGAGACTCAAGAACACATTCTAGATGGTTTAAGTATCCTGACAGATATCCAAGCTAGATGGTATAAATACCTCTCCTATTGCCATGTAGCCAGAAAATTAATGCTCGACATAGAAGATCAAGAACTACAGAAGACAATTCATAAAAAGTTCTTAGGTAAAGAATTTGATAATATTAGAGATCTGAACTATGCTATCAGGGTTTTTGAGGAAGATATTCTACCTCAACTTAAGAAGTGTATGTCTTATAACTCTGGTTAAAGTTAACAAAATGTTTCTATCCAGCTCACCAAGAAGTAAAACAGGAAAATGTTTTCATCGGAGTCTCTGTATAGCAGTGTTTTTCCCCACTTATTACTGACTCTTAAGCCTTACACCGTATTTTTACCCGTTTAAGAAACATTTCCTTTTTAAACGATGACGAATTGTTGTAAGGTATATAAATAATCAGGAGTTTGAGAATAGGGGTTTTTAAACGGAATAATATTTTATTCTTCAACTCTGTTCTAAAGTCAGGCTCTACCCTCCATCAACTCTAAGCAATTGTAGCTAAACTTATTTCTCTGTAATCGACTGTTAACTGTAAAATTTTTTAAGGAAATATAAAAACTTTTAAAATATTTCTAGAACTTATGCCTTTTAATTTAAATTAAATAGATTAGCAAAATTACAATGAGAAATATGCCTAGCTCGATCAGCG
>CAZQTT010000020.1:0-35079 GCA_964596255.1 uncultured archaeon | reverse complement strand
CAAGGGTATCAAGGTCCACTGTAGTATGACATGAAGAAATATTGTCCCAAAGCCAGATTAAGAAGATTTCAAGGAGATTTGAGGAATGGAAATACCTCAGTTTGATGGTCTAACTTTCTGAAGTTGGGGAGTAAGTTTTAACTATGGGAGAGGTTAAAATTTAATTCTCAACAGTGGTTTAATATATCTCTCGAATTAAAAAATAAGGCTGATACGATGGCAACAGAGCATCAGGACGACCTTTATAGGGATAAGAGAGTCAGAATGGCCAACAGATTACTGGAGGAGCTCAATTTAAGTTTGAACGTATTTGAGGCCATGAAAAAGGTTCCCAGGCATGAATTTGTTCCCTATGAGCGGCAAAAAGAAGCTTATTCGGATATACCCTTGCCCATTGGGGAAGGACAGACTATTAGTGCTCCCCATATGGTGGCCATAATGTGCAATCTTTTGGATTTACGGAAAGGTGATAAGGTTCTGGAGGTGGGGGGAGGTAGAGGATACCATGCTGCAGTTGTGGCTGAAATAGTGGGGGAAGAAGGGAAGGTTGTTGTTATGGAAATAAAATCGGAGCTGGCCAGAATCTCACAGGAAACACTTGAGAATCTGGGATACGATAATGTGAGGGTAATAAGTGGAGATGGTAGTAAGGGGTATCAGCCTGAAGCTCCTTTCGACAAGATTTATGTCACTGCATCAGCTCCTGAATTGCCCAGACCATTGATAGAGCAATTAAGACCCGGAGGTAAGATGGTTATCCCCTTAGGAGAGTACATGCAGTATCTTTATGTGGTGGAGAAAGATGAGCAGGGCAGTATCACTAAAAGGAGTTGGGGTGGGGTTCGGTTTGTACCTCTTGTGGGTGAATTTGGAGTAAGATAGATAGAGCAAAAGTCTGATCTCTAAAAAGACTCTAATTTGTCAGCTTTGATTTATGTGCTAAACTCGAATTTTTCAAGGCTTGGCGGGAAAAAATTTTATATCGCATAACCGGAAATACAGCGATATTAATAGGGAAGAGTTTAAAATGTCGCCTGCCGTTCCCTTTAAAAACTGGCAAAAAAATTTATATCTGAGAAAGTGCTTTACGCTCAGAACTTGAAGCCAGTTTGCCTTCGCTGGTAATATTAGTTAATAATAAAAATTTAATGGGCTCGTAGCTCAGCCAGGCAAGAGCAACGGCCTTTTAAGCCGTTGGCCGCGGGTTCAAATCCCGTCGAGCCCGTCTCAAGTATTTGTATGAGAAGATATACAGGGTGAAAAAATGAGCAAAAATGAGTTACAGAATCATGTAATGGTTCCCACCCATGAAATATTAGATGAAGAACAAACTCAAGAATTTCTGAAGACATTAGGTATTGATAAAGAACAATTACCAAAGATTAGAGCGGACGACCCTGTAATAAAGGAAATCAACGCCAAAATTGGAAATGTGGTAAGAATAATACGGGAAAGTTCTACTGCAGGCAAATCTGTAGTATATAGACTTGTTGTATAGTATGAAGGATATATCTGAATTGGGGGTAAATTGGACCACTATTAATTTAGATTATGTTTATTGAGGAGGTTTTAAAATATGCTGGATAGAAGAACTCTGGGAAAAACTTATTTCACCCATGAAAGGCTGGTCAAACACCAGGTAGATTCTTTTAATAGATTTATTAATGAAGGTCTGCAGAGAGTTATTGACGAGCAGGGAAGAATAGAGCTGGACATTCCGGAAACTTACGTCAAACTGGGTAAGATCTGGGTAGAAAGGCCGCTGGCAAAGGAGGCTGACGGAAGCAGGGTACCCCAGTATCCCGCCATGGCAAGATTAAGAAACCTTACTTACGCAGCACCCATCCATCTGCAAGCATCAGTGGTTGATGAAGGTGCGGAGCTGGATGAAGAAGCCATAGAGATAGGTATGCTTCCGGTTATGGTCAAATCCCAAGTTTGTAATCTAACGGATATTGACGATGTCACCAAGGTGGGAGAAGACCCCGTGGACACTGGGGGTTATTTCATTGTTAACGGTAGTGAAAGAGCTCTGATGACCCTGGAAGACCTTGCACCTAACAAGATTCTCCTGGAGAAGGAGACGAGGTATGGAGAGTCCATGGAAGTGGCAAAGGTATTCAGTCAGAGGGCAGGTTATAGAGCCCTGGTTGTGGTCGAAAGGGGCAAGAACAATACCCTTGAGGTGTCATTTCCTCAAATACCCAAGAGCATTCAATTTATCACTCTGATCAAAGCTCTGGGAATAGAAACTGACCAGGATATAGTTACTGTCGTCAGTGAGAATCCAGAAGTAATGAAATTCATGCTGGAGAATGTGGAGATCGCGGAAGTGGAAAATCAGGAAGAAGCCATAGAAGCTATCGGAAGGAAAGTGGCCCCTGGTCAGAGCAAAGAATATAGAGTTAACAGAGCAAATCAAGTTATAGATCAATACTTCCTTCCTCATCTGGGAACGAGCCCAGAATCCAGAAGGCCCAAAGCATTTTTCCTGGCCAGAATGGCCGAAGCTGTTTTCGAGCTTACTTTGGACATCAGAATGGAAGATGATAAAGATCATTACGCAAACAAACGACTCAAGCTGGCCGGAGATCTGATGGAAGAGATCTTCAGAGTAGCTTTCTTGAGATTAATGAAGGACGTTAAATACCAGCTGGAGAGAGCCAAAGTTAGAGGAAGGGTGCTCAAAATGTCAACTGCGGTGAGAAGTGATGTCCTCACGGACAGGTTGATGCATCCCATGGCCACAGGAAATTGGGTCGGTGGAAGAACGGGTGTATCCCAGTTGATTGACAGGCACAACTGTATATCGGTCATCTCCCACTTGAGAAGAGTGATTTCACCATTATCCCGTTCTCAGCCCCATTTCGAGGCCAGAGATCTGCATCCAACTCAGTGGGGAAGAATATGCCCTTCTGAAACACCTGAAGGTCCCAATTGTGGCCTTGTGAAGAACTTTGCTCAATATGCTGAAGTTAGTGTGGGTACCGATGAGAAGGAAGTTAGAGATGTGTTATTTGGATTGGGTGTAGAGCCAATCAGAGGTGATTAAATGGCGGAAGATAGGTCTATAGCAGGATCAACGAGAATTTATGTTAATGGTGACCTTTTAGGCTTTCATGAGAATGGTAGCAAACTCGCTCATCAGATCAGAGAGATGAGGAGGAAAGGAAAACTCTCACCTCAGGTCAATATTGCGTATCATCCAGATTCCAATGAAATAAGAATAAATACTGATGCAGGCAGGACCAGAAGGCCGCTCATCACCCTAAAAGATGGAAAGCCGATGATCACCAATGACCAGATCGATAAGCTCAAAAAAGGAGAAATCTCAATGGAGGATATAGTCAAACAGGGTCTGGTCGAGTTTCTCGATTCTGAAGAAGAGGAAAATGCCATAGTAGCTGTTGGTGAAGAAGAGATGACCTTAGAGCACAGTCATCTTGAGCTTGACCCCTCTTTGATTGTGGGAATATGTACTGGTTCGGTCCCTTATCCGGAACACAATGCCAGCCCCAGGAATACCATGGGAGCTGCAATGATCAAACAGGCTTTAGGGTTGCCTTATGCAAACCACGAATGGAGAGTAGATACCAGAGGTCACCTATTGCATTATATTCAAAAACCAATAGTCACTACTGATACTCAGGCGGAGATCCAATTCGATGAGAGGCCTGCTGGTCAGAACTTTATTGTGGCCATATTGAGCTATGAAGGTTATAATATTGAAGATGCCCTCATCTTTAACAAGAACAGTGTGGAGAGAGGTCTGGGAAGATCCCATTTCTTTAGAACATATGAAACAGAAGAGATGAGGTATCCCGGCGGCCAGGAAGATAGACTGGAGATCCCCGGAGCCGATATCTCTGGTTTTAGGGGTGCAGAAGCTTACGCTCAACTGGATGAAGATGGATTGATCTTTCCAGAGACTGATGTCGGTCCGGATGAGGTTTTAATTGGTAAAACATCTCCTCCCAGATTCCTTGAAGAGCCCACCGAGCTGGGCATCAGCCCTCAGAAAAGAAGAGAAACCTCTATCACCATGAGGTCAAATGAAAAAGGAATCGTTGACTCGGTATTCTTGATCCAGGCTGAAGGTGGTTCCAAAATTACTAAAGTGAAAATCAGGGATTTGAGAGTTCCCGAACTGGGAGATAAATTTGCATCCAGACATGGTCAGAAGGGTGTCATAGGTTTACTGGTTCCCGAAGAAGATCTCCCCTTTACGGAGAATGGGGTAGCTCCTGATATTGTTGTCAATCCCCATGCGATCCCTTCCAGAATGACCGTAGGACATACTCTGGAAATGATAGGAGGTAAAGTAGGCTCCATTGAAGGAAGAAGGGTTGACGGTACTGTATTCCACGGAGATAAAGAGAAGGCCCTAAGAGAAACACTTAAAGAGCATGGATTTAGTTATTCAGGTAAAGAAGTTATGTATGACGGGATAACCGGCAAGCGCTATGAGGCCGAGGTTTTCGTCGGAACTATTTACTATCAGAAACTATATCACATGGCATCCAGCAAGATCCACGCCAGGAGCAGAGGACCGGTTCAGGTCCTTACCAGACAGCCCACAGAGGGAAGAGCAAGAAAGGGCGGACTGAGATTTGGAGAAATGGAAAGAGATGTGCTCATAGGTCATGGGGCCGCATTACTTCTAAAGGATAGATTGCTTGAAGAGTCCGATAAAGTGGAGATCTTCGTTTGCGGAACCTGCGGTCATGTAGCCACTCACGATTATAGAAGAAATACAGCATATTGTGCTGTTTGTGATGATGAAAGCAATATACATAAAGTAGAAATGAGTTACGCGTTCAAGCTGTTGCTGGATGAGCTGAAATCTATGATGGTTGCACCACGCCTGCAGCTTGGCGATAAGGCCTGATTGATTAGGAGGTGTAGTTTAACATGATTCCCAAGAGGATCAATTCCCTTAAATTTGAGGTTTTAAGCCCTCAAGAAACCCGCAGAATGAGTGTTGCCAAGATCATAACCCCGGAAACTTATGACGATGACGGTTTTCCCATCGAAGCTGGGTTGATGGATCCCAGATTGGGAGTCATCGATCCTGGATTGAGGTGTAAATCCTGTGGTGGAAAGGCAGGAGAGTGTCCGGGTCACTTTGGACACATTGAGCTGGCAGCACCTGTAAATCACCCCGGATATGCAAAATTGATCGGCAAATTATTGAATGCTGTTTGTAGAGAATGTGGAAGGATCTTGCTCAAAGATAAGGATCGAGACAAGTTCATAAATGAAATTGAAAGGATAGAAGAAGTGGGACAGGATTATGAGAATATTGTGAAGGAAGTATTCCGGCTCACCAAGGGAGCGAAGAAATGCCCTCATTGCGGGGAAGAAAATATAGAGATCAAGTTTGAGAAGCCCACGTTCTTCTACGAAGGCGAGCACAGATTAACTCCCAAGGACATAAGAGAGAGGATGGAAAGCATATCCAATACCGATCTTCCGGCCTTCGGAATGAATCCCAAAGCTGTTAGACCAGAATGGATGATCTTAACCGTGCTTCCAGTCCCTCCAGTCACCGTCAGGCCGTCAATTATCCTAGAAACCGGTCAAAGAAGTGAGGATGACTTAACTCACAAATTAGTGGATATAATCAGGATCAATCAAAGATTTTTGGAAAATAAAGAAGCAGGAGCCCCCCAATTAATTCTTGAAGACCTCTGGGAGCTTCTTCAGTATCATGTAACTACCTATATGGATAATGAGGTTAGCGGTATCCCACCTGCCAGGCACAGAAGCGGGAGACCGTTGAAGACCATAGCTCAGCGATTGAAAGGGAAAGAGGGGAGGTTCAGAGGTAGCCTATCTGGTAAGAGGGTAAATTTCTCTGCCAGAGCCGTTATATCTCCTGACCCCAATTTAAGTATAGGTGAGGTTGGAGTACCGACTTTCATGGCCGAAGAGCTGACGTTCCCATTGTTCGTCACTGAGAAGAACATGGAGGAGGCAAAGGAGTACATCTTCAGAGATGAGCACCCCAAAGCCAATTACGTGATCAGACCCGACGGCAAGAGGATCAGGGTGATGGACTCCAATAAAGAAGAGCTTGCTGAGAAGCTCGAGCCGGGGATGATAGTGGAGAGGCAGCTGATGGACGGTGACGTAATACTGTTCAACAGACAGCCTTCACTGCACAGAATGAGCATAATGGCCCATTATGTCAGGGTTTTACCCTACAAGACCTTCAGGTTGAATCCTGCAGTATGTCCTCCATACAACGCAGATTTTGATGGGGATGAGATGAACATGCACCTTCCTCAGGGCTTGGAGGCTCAGGCAGAAGCAAAGTTGTTGATGTCCGTGGATAGTCAGATTCTGTCACCCCGCTTTGGAGGACCCATAATTGGAGGTATTCACGACCACATTACTGGTCTTTTCATTCTCACCAGAGGAGAACAAAAATTCACCCTGGAAGAAGTGGTGGCTCTACTCAAATCTGTAGATATAGATGAGATCCCCATGGATAAAGATAAAGATTACTGGACTGGTAAAGAAGTATTCAGCCTGATACTACCTGACATCTCTATTGAGTATAAGGCAGAGATCTGCCAGGGTTGTGAGGAGTGCAAGGGTGAAGACTGTGAGAACGATGCCTACGTGGTCATTAGAAATGGAGAGTTAATTCAGGGTACCATCGATGAAAAATCCATAGGGGCGTTCAAGGGCATTCTGGTAGACGAAATAATGAGGAAATTTGGTAGTGTGGAGACCAGAAAGTTCATCGATAGGGTCACTCAACTGGCTATCAGAGCTATAAGCTACAAAGGTTTCTCTTTCGGTATAGATGATGAGGAAATACCGGATGAGGCGATTGGGCAGATCAGAGATGTTCTGAATAATGCCGATAGCAGAGTTGAGGAGCTGATCAACGCTTATAGAGAAGGTATACTGGAACCCATGCCGGGCAGGAGTTTAGAAGAAACTCTGGAAATGAAGATAATGCAGGAGCTGGGTAAAGCCAGAGACCGAACCGGTAAAATTGCAGGCAGATTTCTGGGTATGGACAGCTCGGCAGTGATAATGGCGGAGAGCGGAGCAAGAGGCTCCATGTTGAACCTCACTCAGATGGCTGCCTGTATAGGACAGCAGTCGGTGAGAGGAGAAAGAATTAGAAGAGGCTATACTTATACCAACAGGACACTATCACATTTCAAGCCTGGAGAACTGAGTTCCAAGGCAAGAGGTTTTATCAAGAGCAGTTATAAGGAAGGGTTGAGTCCCGTGGAGTATTTCTTCCACGCTGTAGGAGGTCGAGAAGGTCTGGTCGATACGGCCGTCAGAACCTCTCAGTCCGGTTACCTGCAGAGAAGGTTGGTGAACGCTCTCCAGGATCTAAAGGTAGAATATGACGGTATGGTTAAGGAACAAACCTCTGGAGTCCTTGTTCAAAATAAGTATGGTGAAGATGGAGTTGACCCCATGAAGAGTTACAGGGGCAAAGCCATCGATGTTAAAAGAATTATAAATGAAGTAGTTTCCGAGCAGCAAAAAGGGAAAGAAGCAGTTGCCAAGAAAGGAAAGGGGAGGAGATAAATTGAAATACGAGTCAGCACTTAATAAATTTCCTATTCCCAGTACAATTAAAGAAGAAATAGCTAAAGAGCTGGAAGAATTGAATGTCACCAAGAAAGTAGCAGAAAAAATTGTGGAAAGATGCTACTGGGCTTACCTCACCAATTTGATGGAACCTGGTGAGGCGGCAGGAATTGTTGCTGCCCAATCCATTGGCGAGCCAGGAACTCAGATGACCATGAGGACATTCCACTATGCAGGTGTGGCGGAAATCAACGTTACTTTGGGTCTGCCCAGGCTTATAGAAATACTTGATGTAAGAAAGAACCCCTCTACGCCTCTAATGACTATAAGGTTAAAGGAAGGTTATGCTGAAGGTAGAGAGAAGGCCAGAGAAGTGGCAAACAGGATAGAAGCTACATATATCCTGGATATTGCCGATGTTATCACGGATATCAGGAATATGGTGTTGGTGGTAACTCTGGATGAGAGGGCTCTGGAGAGAAAACAATTGTCTGCTGATGAGATAAGGAAGAAGCTAGAGAAATCACTGAAAACAGAGGTTGAAGAGGATGATGGCAAGCTCATAGTTAAATCTGAACCTTCATACAAGACGTTAATGGATATGTTTGATAAGCTCAGAAAGCTTGTACTTGCGGGATTAAAAGAAATTAAAAGGGTTATCATCAGAAAGGAAGACGATGAATACGTTTTATATACAGAAGGATCCACCCTCAAGAAGATAATGAAGATAAAAGGTGTAGATTTCACCAGAACCACCACCAACAATATATATGAAATTTATGAAGTCCTGGGAATCGAAGCGGCGAGAAACGCTATTATAAAGGAGGCTATCGCCACCCTGGAAGAGCAAGGTCTTGAAGTGGATATAAGACATATAATGCTGGTAGCGGATGCAATGACTTCTGACGGTGAATTAAGGCAAATCGGAAGGCATGGTGTAGCTGGTGAGAAACACAGTATCCTAGCCAGAGCTGCTTTCGAAATGACCGTGAACAATTTGCTGGAAGCTGCCATCAGAGGAGATAGCGACAAATTGAGTGGAATCTCGGAGAATATAATTGTTGGCCAGCCTATTAAGCTTGGAACAGGAGATGTGGAGTTAATAACCAGATATGCAAAGGCTAATAAATAAACTAAGGGGGTTAAGAGAATGAAAATAGAAATTGATAAGGCTTTAAGAAAGGCGCTGAAAACAGGTGAAGTTTGGTTGGGAAGTAAAAGAACCATTAAAGCTCTCAGAGACGGTGATGCTAAACTGATTATAATGGCGACAGACTGCCCCGAAGAAATCAGAGAAGAAATAGGGAAATATGATACTCCAGCAATGGAATATAAAGGTGATAATATGGCTCTTGGGGGGGTCTGTGGTAAACCATTCAGTGTTGCGTCCCTTGCAATACTTGAACCAGGAGAATCCGAGATTCTCAACGCCATTGAAAGCCACTGATAAATGAAGTAAATTACTATGAAAAATCAATTGTTAAGAGGATGGTATTATGGGAGTGAAGCTTTCATCGGAGAGTATACGGCATCTCACTCTTTTCGAAAGTTTAACCGGGGCAAGTCTTAAAGATTGCATAGTCGAAGATGAGAAGATAGTTTTTGTAGTCAGGAAAGGAGAGATGGGTGCAGCTATCGGAAAAGGTGGTATAAATATTGAAAAGATAAAAGAGCTGGTTGGGAAAAGGGTTGAAGTTGTAGAACACTCAGATGACCCAGTTGAATTTGTTGAGAATATTTTTAAACCCATCGATGTTGATGTCAAGTTACAGGAAAAAGGTAATAAGAAAGTCATTCAGGTCTCTGTAAACCCGCAGTACAAAGGCTTGATAATCGGTAAAAGCGGGAAAAATATAAATAAAGCAAAAGAGTTGGCCAAAAGGCATCATGAGATTGAAGATATCATGATAAAATGAGAGCTGAATTGAAATTAAATATTAAGCAACGATAGAGGTGTATTCCATGACCAAGGGATTGTTTGCAGGCAGAAAGCTACTAAACAATAAAAATAAGTTCAGATGGAAGGACAGAAGGTATGTCCGCAGAACGCTTCGCCTTAACATAAAGGCGGACCCACTGGAAGGATCTCCAATGGCCAGAGGCATAGTACTGGAAAAGCTGGGAATAGAGGCCAGACAGCCTAACTCTGCTATCAGAAAGGCAGTTAGAGTTCAGTTGATCAAGAATGGGAGACAAATATCTGCTTTTACGCCGGGAGACGGCGCCATAAACTTCATAGACGAGCACGATGAAGTGGTTGTGGAGAAGATCGGTGGTGCCATGGGCAGAAGCATGGGAGATATTCCTGGAGTCAGGTATAAGGTGGTCAAGGTCAACAACGTTTCACTTGATGAGCTGTGGAGAGGTAAAAAGGAGAAACCATTAAGGTGAGATTATGGCCTACGGACTTGAGAAGGAAGATATACTTGTTTTTGGCAAATATGATCCCTCAGAAGTGGAAATAGGTGATCCTGCTTTACAGAATTATATTTCACTTGAACCCAGAAGAGTCCCTCACACTCGAGGCGTACACGCCAACACTCCATTTGGTAAAGAAAGGATGTCAATTGTGGAGAGGTTGATCAATAAGATAATGAGGAAAGAGCATAACACCGGTAAAAAGATTCAAGCTTATAATATTGTTAAGGAAAGTTTTGAAATTATTGAAAAGAAGACCGAAAAGAACCCTCTTCAGGTCCTGGTTGACGCTCTTATGAATGCGGGGCCAAGAGAGGGAATTGTAAGGCTTAAATATGGGGGTATAGCTGTTCCCAAGTCAATTGACATTTCCTCCATGAGAAGGTTGAATCAGTCACTTCAAAATATATGCGAAGGAGCCAGAAGAACAAGCTTTAAATCTAAAAAGAGTGTTTCTGTATGTCTTGCTGACGAGATCATGAACGCAGCCAACAATGACAGCAGAAGCTTTGCTGTCTCCAGAAAAGAGGAGATAGAAAGAGTAGCTAAAAGCGCAAGGTGATCAACATGGCCAGAGCCAAAAAAGTAGCAGATAGAATCAGGTCTTTGATGAACTATCCCGATAGGATAAGGAATATCGGAATAGTTGCCCATATCGATCACGGTAAAACTACTTTGAGTGACAACCTCCTGGCCGGTGCAGGAATGATAAGTGAAGATCTCGCCGGAAAGCAGCTCTACCTCGATTTCGATTCTCAGGAGCAGGAGAGAGGTATAACCATTAATGCTGCCAATGTCACCATGGTCCACGGGTACAAAGATCAGGAATATTTGGTAAATCTCATTGATACTCCCGGACACGTTGACTTCGGTGGAGATGTCACCAGAGCAATGAGAGCTGTCGACGGAGTTGTAGTTGTTATTGATGCTGTTGAAGGTATCATGCCTCAGTCCGAGACTGTATTGAGGCAGGCTTTGAAAGAGAAGGTCAAACCTATCCTTTTCATAAATAAGGTTGATAGGCTGATTAAAGAATTAGAGGTCACTTCTGAGGAGATGCAGGAAAGGCTGCAGAAGATCATCGGTGATGTAAACAAGCTGATAAAAAACGTCAAACCTGAAAAATATCAGGATTGGAAACTCGATGTTAGTTCCGGAAGTGTAGCTTTCGGATCTGCCCTGTATAACTGGGCTGTAAGCGTTCCATCCATGAAGGATACAGGTGTGGGATTCCAGGAAGTTTACGACTATATTAAGGCCGATAAGAGCAAAGAGCTTGCCAAGAAATCCAAGATAGCAGATGTGGTTCTGGAGATGGTAATCAATCACATGCCCTCACCAGTGCAGGCACAGAGGGAGAGAGTTGGTGCTATCTGGAGAGGTGATATAGACAGCAAAGAAGGAACGGCAATGTCAAAGTGCGACCCCAATGGACCTGTAATTTTAATGGTCACCAAGATCGTTGGCGATATCCATGCCGGTGAAATTGCCGTCGGCAGACTGTTCAGCGGGACGCTTAAACCAGGTACTGAACTCAACGTTATAGACATGAAAAGAACCAATCGAGTACAGACCACAGGACTGTTTATGGGGCCCAAGAGAATAGATGTTGCAGAAATCCCTGCGGGCAATATAGTTGCATTGGTGGGTTTGAAAGACGCCGTCGCAGGCTCCACCTGCACTACCCTGGAAGAATTTGAGCCTTTTGAGCGCATAACCCACGTTAGTGAGCCGGTTGTGACCATGGCCATTGAAGCCAAGCATCCCAGGGATCTGCCCAAACTTATCGAAGTTCTGAGATCCATTGCCAAAGAAGATCCTACCCTTCATGTTACCTTGAATGAAGAGACTGGTGAGCACTTGATAAGTGGTATGGGAGAACTCCATTTGCAGGTTATCACCGAAAAGATCAGAAGAGAAAGACATCTGGAGATAGTTACCTCACCGCCCATTGTGGTGTTCAGAGAGACAGTAACCAAAGAATCGAGTCCCGTTGAGGGCAAATCCCCCAACAAACATAACAGATTCTACATAACGGTGGAGCCTCTGGAACCTGAAGTAGTGAAAAGGTTCAAGGAAGGGGATATACACCACAAAATGGAAAAGAAAGAAAGAAGAGCGGCACTGGAAGATGCAGGACTCTCAAAGGAAGAAGCAGTCGGTTTCCAGGAATACTTTGAAGGTAACATATTCTGTGATATGACCAAAGGTATCCAGTATCTGCACGAGACGATGGAGCTGATCCTGGAAGGATTCAGAGAGGCCATGAGAACGGGCCCTCTGTCCAGAGAACCCGTAATGAGCGTTAAAGTCAAGCTTGTGGACTGTAAGCTGCACGAAGATGCCATCCATAGGGGTCCAGCACAGGTGATTCCAGCAGTGAGATCAGCAGTCTTTGCCTCCATGCTTCTGGCCGATGCGACTTTGCTGGAGCCCTATCAAAAGGTTCACATCAGTGTGCCCCAGGATATGCTGGGAAGCGTTACCAGAGAAGTCCAGGGAAGAAGAGGTCAGGTACTGGAGATGAATCAGGACGGAGACATGGTTACAGTGGTGGCCAAGGCTCCCGTGAAGGAAATGTTCGGGTTTGCGGGAGATATAAGGTCAGCAACTGCCGGTAAAGCCTTCTGGAGTGTGGAGCACGCTGGCTTCGAGTTCGTACCTCAAGGTATACTGAACGAATTCGTTATGGAAGTCAGGAAGCGGAAAGGCCTCAAATTAGAGCTCCCAACACCGGACTATTTCCTGAGCTGATCAGGACTTAAAACAATTTTTCTTTTAACTTTAATAAAAACAGCAATATCCCCATAGAATAGTTCCACTCATATTTTGCACTTTACCATTGATTATAGGCAATTAGTAATTAGTAATTAGGAATCCAGTTAAATATATTAATAGGAGTGAATTAGCACTTGTATGGACTTGCTCTCATCACTTAAAAAAGATGAACAGCTAAAATGCGATTGGTGCGGGAAGGAAATGGAGAAATCGTATTTCACCAAATGTGTTGATGGGGAAAAATACAACTTCTGCTCTAAATCATGTAAGAAGAACTTCAGAGTTAGTCATAAAAATCGAGGTAGCACTTCCTCCTGCCCAACCTGTATGTTCCGCACTATGTAACATTTATACAACCATACAGAAAATCTAAAAGTGACGGCTTAGAAAGTTTAGTATAAGAATGGAGAGGTTGACTCCCTTTTCAGTGCCCTCTCTAAGACAACCCCAATCCTCTCCACATCAGGGCTGAATGCCCCGACTGTTTGAGCCGAATAGTCCAATATTTAAATAATTTACGAAAACGCTCTGAATCATAATTATTATTAGTCAGGGATTTTTGATTTTGATCATAGTATTTTAATTTGCTTGATTACTGGTTTTTGTGTATCATTGCTATACTATTTCCCTCTTGTGAGGAAAATAAGATATGAAAAAATGATTTATTGATCTTTAGGAAACGGTTCCGGTGGTGTCATCCCCATTGGGACTTTTTGATCCTGTCGTTCCGCTATTGACATCTTCTAATTGCTTCGATTTTCCTGCTGGATTTAGTTCCTGTGTATTATTGGTTTGTCCTTCCTTTATATCTGTTGTATTGGCTCTAGAAGAGGTCTGATTATGGTTATCTACCCCTCCATCTTCTCCGGTCTTGTTCACAGCTTGTGCAGCCTTTTCTTGACCTGTTTTAGACTTGTTTATAGCTTCTCTTATGGCTGGTTGTGCCTGTGATGGAACTTTTTGGAGGACGTTCTCTAAGGCAATTTGGTGGATTGAAGTAGCATTCTCCACCGTTTTCTTCACTGCCACCGGGTTTTTACCCATCTGTGTGGACATATTGGCTATCTCTTCACCAAGCCTAGCGTACTCTTCATAATCTTGAGCAGCTTTAGTAGCTTCTTCGGCTCCTTCATTATGGGCAGCTTGTCTAACTTTTTCTACTCTTCCTTTGGCAACTTCCATAGCAATTTTAGCAGCTTTTTGGGGGTTCTCTTTTGCCAGGGCTCTTAGAGCTTCCTGGTTACCTCTCATTGATCTCTCCTTGGCAGCATCTATACTATCTTTTGCTTGCTCAGGCACTTGCTGTCGCACTCTCTCCAGCACTTGTATGTGTTTGGCTGTGGCATTGGCAACCAATTCAGTTACATTACCATTTACATTTGTATTGGATAGGGTCCTGTTAGCGTTCTCCAATTGGTTCTGGTATTCTTGAGCTAAATTACTCACATATTCTAATTTCCCCTTCTCAGCCATGGCTTTGGCCTCACTGATCCTTAGCTCTGCATAATGAAGGTGTTTCTTCGCTTTAGCCTCCTCACCAAATGTTAGTGCCATATCAACGTTTTCAAAAGCCTTTTTAAATCCATACATCCACGAATCAGGTTTTATCCCTGGGTCTGGCAATTGGTCATCTCCATCGGTTTCCTGGGCACCAACACCTGGTATCAGTGTTAGGAGTACAAGGCCTATACAGACCACATATTTTTTGATCATTTTTACATCACCTCAATCATTACTTTCTCTTCTATTGTTAATAAATAAACTTATTACAATAATTAAAATCAATAATTCAAGAAAAGCTTTAACTCTTTATTAAACTTTACAAGCATTTAATATACTTCTATTAGCTTTATCATTTGGTTAAGTATCCCAAAATTAGCAGGCGCCTCTTATTGTTGTGGATTACATAAAAACAGCGATTTATTCTTTGTTTTTGACTTTTACTTTTAGGTTCTTCCGGGTAACGGGGACCAGTTCTTTCAGCCTCACCTGTTTATTATCCTCCAGTTTGCACTGGTTCATGGGCAGGTCCAGAATGTTTCCATCTACTTCATACACAAAGTAGCCCTTCTCACCGTCTATGGCCATGACATATTCTTTATCACCCGCTTCGCTGACGCTAACTCCTGAAACTTTTCTCAAGGCGTCCAGAACGGAAGCACCCTCTTCCACTTCTATGGAAATGGGCTCCTGAAGTTCTTCCAGTAGGGAAAATACCTTTTCTGTCTTTGCCTTCAGCAGATGCATTCTTCCCAGCTCTCTCTTGTGGATCAAGCCCGCATCATCAAGTATCTTGATGTGTTTGATGGCAGCAGGAGTAGAAATGCCCACTTTTTTGGCCAGACCGGTGATATGGATCTCTTCGTTAAAAAGAACCTTTAACATCTCTCTACGGGTAGGACTGCTCAGAGCCCTGAAAATATCATTCACGGTATCACCTTTACCTTGTTAACCATTTGGTTAATGATCAGTAATCAATTCCACAACTATAAAAAACTTGTTTTTTGCCACTGGGATATGCGAAGCTGGATTGTAATTTTATCGGTTATGATATGTTGTTTAATAGTACCTGTGGTTGAAGGTTCGACTTTCCACTCTGATGACCAGAGAACAGGGAATTTCAGTGATGAAGGGCCGAAGTTACCTGGAATACTATGGAAAGCAAATTTGACTGGTCTAGTTGGTTCTTCTCCTATGTACCATGATGGTAAGGTATATGCCAGTAACTGGTACGGATGGGGAAGCTGGGAGCCAGGATTGTACGCCATTAACGCATCCGACGGCAAGATTATATGGAGAAAGGAGAATGTAACTGGAGCATCCACTCCAACTATCAGTGGTGATCAACTGTTTGTAGGTAACTTAGAAGGTGAACTTTGTTGTATCAACCTGACTACTGGGGAAAAAATCTGGATTAAACAGCTGGAGAGGAATCCTGCATGGCACGGGATAGCTTCTTCGCCTTTGGTATACAACAATACTGTTTATGTAACTACTTTCTCTGACGGAGCGTTACATGCAATGGATTTTGAAGGAAATGAGATGTGGAACTTCACCACTGGAGGTAAGGTCTCTCATTATACCTCTCCTTCTGCTAGCAATGGAAAGATTTTCTTTGCCGGAAATAAGTCTGAGAAACCTGCTTTATATTGTTTAAATGGTAGTGGTAGTGAACTGTGGAATTTTACTGTAAATAGCTCTATCACCAATACACCCACTGTAAAAAATGGAAAAGTGTTTTTTGCCACTAATAACAGGTTTTACACTGTTGAAAGCGATGGCAATGAACTCTGGAACTTAACCTTTAATGGTAGTATGTCTACTGCTTCCCTTGCCTATGGCAACATTTACATTGGCTCAAAAGAAGGTGTCTTGTACTGCTTGAACCAATCTACTGGTAATGCCTTATGGAATTTTACGGCCAACGGTGAGATAGGCTCTTCACCTGCAGTAACAGACGAAGCGATTTACTTTGGTACCAACACTCCCCATGGAACTATTTACGCTTTGAATGCGTTTAATGGGGATCTCTTATGGGACTATAATCTCAATCCACCTCAAGGAGAGTATTATAACATCATGTCCTCTCCTTATGTTGTGGGCAATAAACTGTTTATCGGGTCCGATAGCGGAAACTTGTACTGCGTTGGTAACAAATTACAAGAGTCAGTGGACTTATCACCTAATAATTTTAGTATTGAAGTGGAGAGCGGTAAATCATATAGAGTTAATAATTTAACTGCTTTAGGTGCATTAAATGCAGCTGTAGACGATTCTAGTTATACTGTGAAGGATGACTGGTACGACGAATACAAAACCCTCATCGTAAATTCGATCTATGGCATAAAGAATAATAACTCATCGGGGTGGAGTTATTGGGTTAATTACCCCAATGAATCCATGCCATCCGTCGGAGCTAATGCCCACGAAATTGGAGATGGAGATACTGTTCACTGGTATTATTCATCGGGGATGAATGACACCCCCTCAAACTCGCCATATGTGATAGAGATTGAGATAAACACTCAAGGAATTCTTATAAACTCATTCAACGTTACAAACGCTTCTATAGGAGGTAATGCCACCGCATGGGTTAATGTCACAGCTTTCTCTGGTGGATGGTATGTGGTCGTGGTTAGCGGCACAAACAGCGGAGAATCGGTTGCAGGAACCTCGACAGTTAGGCTTTCCACAGGACAAAGTTTAATATTACCGGTAATAGTTTCAATACCACAACAAGTCCCAGCCGGGACATATGAGCTGTATGTAGGGATTTACAAGCTTGAAGATTATCCCCACAACATATTGGACTGGTATGGACACCAAACTTGCGAGGTGAAGTGATTTGAAGAAGATTTCAATCTCTTTAATTTCACTCATTGTCCTCCTTATTGCAACCTCCTCAGCTTCTGCTCTTTCCATGGAAGTTGAAGGCGGCTATGTAGATGAGCCAGTAGAGGTAACACTTGATGAAGAAGCCTTTGTCATCTTCAGAATGAATCACGGCACCCCCATCTACGCTCAGGGCTCCACAGTTTACTTTACACCCAGAATAACAGGAGAATTACATATTGAAGCCATTTCAGGAGGAGAAACAGCAGAGAAGACCGTTAAAATCGACCAAGAAGGCAGTGGGAGCAGAGGAGGAAGTAATGGGGGAAATAGTGGTAGCAGTAGTGAATATTACTTACCTGAGGGCACTTTCACCAAGACCGCATCGAGCACCGGGAAGGAGTATACAATAGAATGGAGAACTGCTCTGGGTGTTCTGCAAAAAGTATCGGAGGCTAAGGGCTTTGAGTACGAAATCGAAGAGACTGATTGGGGGCCTTTCGTAGATTGCATTAGGGGAAAATGTGCTGAAGATGGAGGAACTGCCGGATGGATGGTATGGGTCAACGGAAACTCAATAGATACTTCAGCGGACGAACGTAAAATTGCTGAAGGAAACTCTGTAGTATGGTACTATTCTAAAGGCATGGCCGACAGCCCGGATACATCTGATTATATGGTAAGAATTAATGTTAAGAATGGTTTTTACCTTGATATACAGATCCAGTGGCCATCGGGAGCTGGTAACGATAATACGGGTAGTACAAGTTCCTCTGGCTCTTCCAGTAAGGGTTCTGATTCAGGAGCAAACGAGTCCCCGTATTTAACCAGCTACTCTCAGTCGTTAACCATCCAGTCCAATGGCAGTGAGATACGGCTCTCGCCAGAAATTACCAGCGAGTTCAATATTACCTCTCTCAACATAACAACTGAAAATGAAAGCGTCAACCTCAAATTATCCCATAACGTGTTCTCCATACCGGCAGATGTTTATGATAGCTTTAGTATTGAATTAAATCGGTCTGCGAGCGGTAACATCCAATTTAGAGTTTCCCAGCAGTGGTTAAATGACAGGAACCACTCTAAAGACCAAGTTGTTCTCATAAAACATCGGAATGGAGATTATATAGAGTTACCCACCGCAGTCAAAAATGAAAGTGAAGGATACGTCTATTATCAGTCCCAACTAAGCTCCTTCAGTGAATTCGCCATTATAGTCAAATGGGAGAACTTTCCGTTGAATGTAACCGATAAGAGCATAGTGAAGGCTTTGAACTGGCTTAAGACCGCTCAAAATGGTGATGGAGGCTTCGCAAATCCGGAAGAGAACAGCTCCATATCCAAGACCTCCTGGGCTGTAATGGCTCTTGTGGCGGCTAAACAGGATCCCTACAACTGGACCAGGAACAATAATTCGCCTATAGATTATCTGAGGAACAACTTGGACCGATCACTGGGTGAGATGGGTACTGCGGACTATGCCAGAACCGTTTTGGCTTTAAATGCTGCCGATGAAGACCCGGAGAGATTTGGTGGAGTTAATTTGACATCTCAACTAAAATCAGAAATGAAGCCGAACGGTCAGATGGGGGATTTCGTTTACACTACCATATGGGGTACTCTGGCTCTGGAGGCTTGCGGTGAAGATGTAAATCAATCGATTAACTGGTTAAAGGACCAGCAAAACCAGGATGGAGGTTTTCCATGGGCTGTGGGAGAGAAAAGCGATTACGATGATACTTCAGCTGCAATACAGGCTATAATTGCGGGTGGAGAGCCAAAGAACTCTGAGGCAATTGAGAGGGCTCTGGAATACTTAAAGACGGGTCAGAACGAGGATGGCGGTATAAGGTATTTCGGCAACTCGGCCAGCAATGCAGCCAGTGATGCTTGGGCTATTCAGGCATTGGTCGCTGCAGGCAAGAATCCCACTGAATGGGGAGAGAGTAACTCGAGTGTAGTTGATCACTTGCTGGGTCTTCAAACCGAAGAAGGGCTCTTTAAATACACTTCATATCAAACATCCAATCCGGGATACATGACCGTCAGCGCCATTATGGGTTTACTGGGAAAGCCGCAACCGATTGAAGCCGGAAGCCTCGAAGAAACTGAAGATATCGAATTCAATGAAAGTGAGCTCTCTAAAGACGAAAACTGGGAGAAGCCACAAGAAACTGGAACTGGAACTGGGACTGGAACTGGGACTGAGGCTGAAATTGTAACACCTGCAAAAAAACCAACCCCAACACCAACAAACGCAACTGTAGACATTCCTGAAGCTACTGCAAAGAATTTGAGCGAGGGAGAGGGGACAAAGGAAGAGGAGAATTTACTTTTCCCGGTTTCGACGGTCGGCATACTGGTGATCTGCATGTTCTTAGCGGCATCTGTATCCATTGCCTATCTGTGGAAGAGGACCAAATGAAGAAGGAATTTGAAGTATGAAAGCCAAAGAAATCATCTTTTTACTTTTTATACCGTTTATCCTGATGTTATCTGGATGTGTTCAGGATGCGAGTGATTTAAACGATTCAAATAGTCCTGAGAACTTTACGAATACTACTAACGTTACGGAGGCGATTACACCAAATGCAAGCAAAACGGTTTTTGTGGATGACTATGGCTATAAAGTTCACATAAATGACACTCCTGACAGGATCGTCTCCCTTTCGCCCAGCAATACAGAGATATTATATGCGTTGGGTTTGAACGATAGTATTGTGGCTGTGACCGATTACTGTAACTACCCCCCAGAAGCAGAAGATAAGCCTACTATCGGAGGTTATACTACTGTGAATGTGGAGAGGGTTATCTCCATGGACCCTGACCTGGTTGTAGCTTCCCACGGCAACGGGAGGCAGGTAGTAGAAACACTTAAGAGATATGTGATAGTCTATGCTTTAAATCCTCAGGATTTAGAGGACGTTAAGCACAACATAAGGGTGTTGGGGGAGATAGCAGACAAAGAGGAGAACGCCTCAGAGATCACTCAAATGATGGAAGACAAGGTGGAGAAAGTCAGAGAAGAGGTTCAAAAGAGGGAAAACAAGGATGTTAAAGTGGCTCACATCATCTGGCATGACCCCATCTGGGCCAGCGGGAAGAACACTTTCATTAATGAAATCATCAATATTGCCGGAGGGGAAAATGTCTTCAGCTTTGATGGCTTCAGAATAGTCAACAGAGAGGAGCTGTTGACCAAAAATCCGGAGGTCATAATCGTTAATGGAGGCAGTGGAATGGGGAACAAAGGAAAGGACATAATATACCAGGAAATAATGACGATGGATAATCTTAAAGCAGTTAAAAACGATAATGTTTATGTTATCAATTCAGATATTGTTTCCAGACCTTCTTACCGGTTGGTCTATGCTCTGGAGAAAGTAGAGGAGTTTCTGGATAAGAATAACTGAATAAGATTATCCTATTATTCTTTTAGTAGCTCGATCAACCTGGAGTTCTCCTCCGGCCTCCTCACAGAGAACCTGATATATCCGTTTAGACCCATGGACGCGCAATCCCTCACTATAATCCCTTCACTCTTCAAGCGGTCTATTTTTTTGTTTCCAGCTTTCATGAGGAAGAAATTGGCATCACTGCTCACACCCAGCTCCTTCTCCATCCTATCCTTCTCCTCCCAGATGTTGGGTATCGTTTTACTCAGGAACTCGAATTCATCGTCAATGACCTTTTCCAGGAACGCTCCACCTACTGAACCAATGCTCCAGGGCATTCTAACCCTCCTGAACTCTTCAGGGAAGCCCGTAACATAGCCCACCCGAATCCCGGGTACACCGTAGCTCTTGGTGAACGTCCTCAGCTTTATGATCCTGTCACTTTCGGGTGACGAATATCCCTTGACGAAGTCCATGAATGCTTCATCCAGCACCAGAACTGATTCTGTATCCTCCACAGCATCAATAAGGGGCTTCAACCTTTCTGGAGGGTAGTATTTGCCGTCGGGGTTATTGGGGTTGCAGAAGAATACCACACTATCTCTTTCATTCTCGATCTCTTCAACCATCTCTTCCAGTGTTTGGCATTTTACAATTTTACCTCCAAACATTCTGGCTACTCTTTCGTATTCGGAGTATGCGGGTTCTGGAAGGATTACTTTCCTGTCCTTCATGCTGAGGAGTATTCCTGTGAGGTATATGGCTTCAGTTGCACCAGCTGTTATGGCCAGTTCTTCACCTACCAGATCGGCGAGCTGGTCTTCGAGCTCGTCGTAGTAGGTATATTCTGTGGATTTTTTCTTTCCTTCTTTGAATACCTCATTTATCCATTCCGGTTGATAGGGATTGATGGAAATGGAGAAATCAATATATCCTGAGTTTTCTATATCACCGCCGTGTTTGGTGTTAAAGTTGAACAAGAAAGGTTTCATGTAAATAAGATTCCTGGTCATCAAAAATAATTATTGGTCTATCCGAATGAGTGAAAAATAACCATAACTTTTGATCAAACCTTAACTATCTGGTTATCAATTTAAAACCAGATGGACAAATATAAAAGGCATTGTTTTTTTCTCCATGGTATGAAAAGGTTAGAATCGGAATCAGGAAGTATGAAATCTTTTTCATCCTGGAGTGGAGGTAAAGAAAGTTGTTTAGCTCTCTATAAAGCTATCAAGCAGGGTTTTGAAGTTAACTACTTGCTTAATCTTATTGATCCCCATGGTATGAGCAGGTCACATGGTATGAGTGCGGAGCTACTTAAGGCTCAAGCAGAGGCTATGGAGATCCCCATAGTGCAGAGGAAGACTACCTGGGGCGAATACGAGACCGTCTTTAAGAAAGCAGTTAATGATCTTCAAGTAGGTGGAGGAATATTTGGAGATATTGATGTATGGGAGCACAGAGAATGGGTAGAAAGAGTATGCGCTGAAGTAGGGGTCAAACCTTATCTGCCTCTGTGGGGTATGGGAAGAAGAGAAGTTGTAAACGAATTCATGGGAGAAAGGTTCGAAGCAATAATTATCGCCACGAAAGCAGACATTCTCAATGAAAGCTACATCGGTTGTACCCTGGACGAAGCTCTCATTGAAGACTTAAGTCAAAATAATATCGATGTTTGTGGTGAGGGTGGAGAGTATCACACCCTCGTTCTCGACGGCCCCATATTCAAAAACAGAATTGATATCCTGGAAGGTGAAAAGATATTGAAAGGTGAAAAGTGGTTCTTTGATATAAAAGATTACAGAACTTCCGAAAAATAGTTGGGTATTATATTACTCTACCCTTATTCTCAAACTGTTTCTCCAGTCTTATTGAAATTTAACTTCCAGTGTAAATCTTTTTTAGAACGCTTGTGAGTTTTTTGTTGAAGTAATAGAACCTTTTTACATTTACCGGCTCTAAATTGATCACAGAGTTTTACTAGTGTGTTTATTAAATTAGTTAACCAAATGGTTATCAACTCAAAACTAAAAGGACAAATATAAAAAACAACTCTTTATTCTCCAATCATGAAGAGGGGAATATGGAAGTCAATTGGACGACTACAAAGTAGTTCCTCGGCAATGGGAACAAGTAAAGGAAGAGTTGAAAAAGGAGGGTTTTTATGCACATAATGGAGGGTTTTCTGCCGCCTTTATGGTGTGCTATCTGGTACATAGTTTCTATCCCATTCATAGTCTACGGAGCCTTCAAGGTAAAGAGATTGATCGATGATTCCAGTTCGATAAAACCGTTGATTGCAGTTGCCGCCGCTTTTATATTCCTGCTGTCGGCACTAAAGATTCCATCTGTAACCGGAAGTTGTTCACACCCTACTGGGACAGGCATAGCTGTAGTACTCTTTGGACCTGCAGTAACTGCGTTCCTGTCTGCTATAGTCTTGTTCTTCCAGTCCACGCTCCTTGCTCACGGCGGTATAACAACTCTTGGAGCCAACGCCGCTTCTATGGGTATAATAGGGCCTTTCTTGGGATGGCTGATTTATCTGTCTTTGAAGAATAGAACTAGTCTATGGTTCTCCACTTTTTCTGCAGCAGCAGTAGCCGACCTGATGACTTATGTGGTTACGTCTTCACAACTTGCTCTTGCGTTCCCGGGAGAAGGAATGCTCGCCTCTGCAGGAATATTTATGGGGGTTTTTGCGGTGACACAGGTTCCAATTGCTTTGCTTGAAGGACTTCTCGCTGCACAACTTATAAGTTATATTTCCAGATATACTCCCGATCTTAAGATTGGGAGGGTGATAGCATGAAAGGGATTTTCGCATTTGTTTTGGCAAGTATGCTAATAACCAACTTGGGCCTGCCGGGAGCAGAATGGGGAGGAGCTGACGGTGAAGCTGAGGAAGCAATAAAAGAGATCAACCCGGAATACGAGTCATGGTTTTCTCCCATATGGGAACCCCCCAGTGGTGAAATTGAAAGCCTATTATTCAGCTTGCAGGCAGCTATAGGCGGTCTAATAATTGGCTACGTTCTGGGTAGAATGAAATTACATGCCAGTTGAAATTGACGCCACAAAGTCAAGAAAAATTGTTGAAGGAGACATAAATGTTTATTTCTCCTTCATTTCTCTAATCTTGACAGTCAGTACCTCAAAAGTTTCCCTGCACATCCTATCTTTCTTTATTTTTTTAGGAATGGGTGTATATGCGAATTGGAGAACGTATTTAAAGCTTCTAAAACCACCAATGTTCTTTCTAATTCCAAGTATTGCTGTTCTGATGTTTGTCTCGGGATTAGAAGTTGCTGGTGACACTTTTTTAAGAGCAATAGCTTCTATAACTATCTTATTCTACCTCGTTATGACCTCAACTCTTCCAGAGATCTGCACTGCTCTAAAGAAGCTTAAACTACCGGAAATAGTTGTGGAGCTCTTCATGCTTATATACAGGGCGATACAATCACTTTACGAAGAACTTGAGCGCACTGAACATGCTGCGAAGTCAAGACTTGGATTCATAGACAGGAGGGCTATGTTTCGTACTGCTTCTTTGTTATCGTGCCAACTTTTTCTCAGGTCACTTAGGAGGGCAGAGATTATGGATAAGGCCATGGAGGCAAGATGTTACAATGGAGAGATGCCAACCTTCAATAAGAGAACAAGAAACGCCTACTTTGCTGTTGCTATTTGTTTGATCCTATTTACTTTGCTCGTGGTGGGAGAGCTATGATAGAGTGCCGTAACGTATGTTACAAATACCCGGATGGGTTGGAGGCGTTGAGAGGTGTTAACTTAAAGATTGATAGATGTGAAGTCAAAATCTTGCTGGGAAGAAATGGTTCTGGAAAGACAACTTTGATGCAGGCGATCATTGGCCTCTTGAGACCCCAGTATGGTGAAATCCTTGTTGATGGTCAGAATGTCAAATACGACAGGAAAAGTTTGGTTGAGTTAAGGAAACGTGTCGGTTATATCTTCCAGAATCCAGATGACCAAATAGTTGCGCCAACAGTCTTTCAGGATCTCTCTTTTGGGTTAAAAAATCTTGGTTTTGAAGACGAAGAGATTGATGAACGGGTTAAAACAGTTCTTGACTGGTTGAGTTTGCAAGGGTATGAAGAGAGGCTCTGCAGTACACTAAGTAATGGGGAGATAAAGAGAGTGGCTATAGGAGGAGTTCTTGTTATGGAACCAGAATATTTGCTTATGGACGAGCCCAGTTCTGGTCTTGACGGTTTTGGTTTTGAAGACCTTGTTGAGGTCATAAAAAGAATTAAAGGATTGAATAAGACTATACTAATTTCTACTCACGATATGGAGCTTGCAAGAGCTGTTGGAGATAGCTTTGCAATTATAGAAAATGGCGTTATCGTTCACGATGGGGAAGTTAGCATGGAAGTAGAAAGATTTGGAATAAGAACCCTCAACCGGTGGTGAAATTCGTTGTTGAGGCTGATCAATACTATAATTCAATAGAGGTGGAAAATGAGCATAAACAATTTGGAGAACACGAAAGTAACGAAGAATGAGGTAATAGGCGTGCTCTTCTCCAAGCTCCAACCTGAAGGCAATGATATCTTCGCTGATGTGGGTTGTGGAACTGGAGCAGTCTCTCAATTCTTTTCGCCTTACACCTCAAAAGTCTATGCAGTTGACGAAGATTATGAAGCGGTGAAAAGAACTGAAAAGAGATTGAAGGATAATAAGATTGAGAATGTGGAAGTCGTCCATTCAGATGGTTTAGACTTATTGAAGAATTGTGATTACGATCTTGTCTTCTTTGGTGGGACCAAACAGATTGGTGATATGCTGGAGGTAGCAGCAAAGAACGTTAGAAAGATGGTTGTTAATTTAGCCAGAATTGAAATCGCGGTTGAAGTCATCCGGAAAATGGAAGAACTTAACATATTCAAAGAAGCTCTTACTGTCAATGTGGCAAGAAGCTACGACCTTGCGGGAGGCACTGCCTTCAAGTCTGTCAACCCGATTTTCATGGTAGTTGGCGAACAGGTTTAATTGGAGGTTAAAAAATGCTCTACGGTGTTGGATTGGGGCCAGGAGATAAGAAATTGCTAACACTCAAAGCAGTAGAAGTAATAGAGAATTCTGATGAAGTTATAGTTCCTGGAGATATGGCCTTTGAAGTTATCAAAGATATTAGAAGACCAAGAATATTTGAGTTCCCTATGGGAAAGGGTTTAGAAGCTTCCAGAGAGCTGGGTCGGGAACTTGCTGAAAAGAGTGAGGAATTAATTGCTTTCTGCTGCCTTGGAGACCCAACACTATATTCTACATTCCATCACCTGTGGAAGGAAGTAACAATGGCCAACCCGGAGGCTGAAGTGGAAATAATTCCTGGAATCACCAGTATATCTTCAGCGCTAGCAAAATCTAAGACTTTTGTAGATGCTTCAATGCTCCTGACTACCCAGGATTTCTATGAGGAGGATACAGTTGCAGTTATGAAGGCTAAAAAACCGAAAGAGATTGAGCAAGAGCTTAGAAGGCTCGGTTACAACAATTTCATTCTTCTTGAGAGGATGTATACCGAGGAAGAGAGAATAACTGATGAGCTACCTGAAAAGGCCAGCTATTTCAGCGTTCTTCTGGGAAAAAAGGATGGTTGATACTATGAAAGTACATTTTATCGGATTTGGACCGGGCGATCCTGAACTTCTAACCATTAGAGCATTCAAACTTCTTGAAGAGGCTGACCTGATCATTTACCCTGGCTCGATTATTGATGAGGATTTTTTGAGTCAATTTACAGGTAAAAAGATGGACAGTTATGGCTTGAAATTGGAGCAGATTGTAGAGACAATTGAGAATGCTGTAAAGTGTGGAGAAAAGGTAGTTAGAGTGCAAACCGGTGACCCAACTATCTATGGGGCGATAGGCGAGCAGATAAGAGAGCTTGAGGAAAAGGGTATTGAATGCGAGATAGTGCCTGGTGTAAGCAGTGTTTTCTCCTCCGCTTCTTCAGCGAAGATGGAGCTAACAACACCGGATTCACCGGGGATAGCGGTAATAAGGCCCAAGGGTAGAACATTGGAAGAGGATCATCTTGATGTGATAGCGTCTCTACCTCTCACACTGGTGATACTATTGGGTGCAGGCAAAATAGACTACATAACTACTGTAATTGGTAAAGCAAGGGGGTTTGATGAGCCCTGTGCAGTTGTTTACCACGCCTCAAGGAGTGATGAGAGAGTCATATTTTCCAGCTTAGGCGAAATTGAAGAAGAAATGAAGAATCTGGGTATTGAGAAGACGGCCACAATAATAGTAGGTAAAGCTGTTGATGGATACTCAGGCAGATCTCATCTTTATGGGTGATACGATGAGACTGGCTCTCGTTTGTTTTGAGAAAGACAGGAAGCTAATGGAGAGGATTCTGGATTACCTGAATCAAAAATACCAAATAGAGTTTTTTACTTACAGCAAAGGAATTTGGAAGAAGCTGATGGATTATGATTGCATCATAGCTTATATGCCTCTGGGAGTAGTTATAAGAGGAGTATCGCCTCTTTTAGATAATAAGTGGGTGGATCCGGCAATTGTTGTGATGGATAAGCCCCTCCTGCATGCCATTCCCATTTTAGGTGGACATCATGGAGGTAATGAAATCGCAACTTATCTGGAAGGAATCGGATTGAAACCCATAATAACTACCGCTATGGAGTTCTCAAGCGGGTACAGTATAGGAATCGGTTTCAGGAAAGATGTAGATACTGAATATATAATTGCAGCTATTGAGAAATCTCTGGCGGAGATCAATTCTGATTTAGATCAGATAAGAGTTATATCTACCACAGAAAACAAAAGAGATGAAGCAATTCAGGTGGCTGAAAACCTCAAAAAACCTGTACAATTCGTTGAGAAGCAGAACATAAATACTATGGATATACGAGAAACTAAGGCAACTATTATCGGGTTAAAGAATGTGGCAGAAGCTTGTGCAATCTATTCTTCGAATACAGGGGAATTAGTCCTACCCAAGAAGGTTTTTGGAGGTGTCACAGTTGCAATCGCCAGATAAAGGGAAACTCTACGTTGTTGGGTTAGGGCCGGGTGATTCTGAGATGCTAACCATTAAAGCCTACAAAGCCCTGAAAGAGTCAGACTACGTAATCGGTTACACCACTTATCTAAAGAGGATTGAAGATATAATTGCAGATAAAAATATCATAGAAAGCGGAATGAGAAAAGAGGTGGAAAGGGTAAAAAAGGCTGTGGAGCTCTCACTGGACCATAAAGTATCAATTGTGAGTGGAGGGGATCCTTCAATTTACGGTATCCTACCGTTAATTCAAGAGTACCTGATAAAGCATGATCTCGATATTGGTCTAGAAGTAATTCCGGGGGTTACTGCAGTTTGTGCTGCATCTCCTTTACTTGGTTCTCCCATTAGTGGAGACCATGCGGTAATTAGCCTTAGTGATAACCTCACTCCCTGGGAAAAGATAGAGAGGAGGTTAATATCCGCTATCAGTGGTGATTTCGTCATCGCTTTATATAACCCCTCAAGCAGGAAAAGAAAACCAAATTTGGTAAGAGCTATGGAATTAATTCTAAGTGAGAGAGGGGACATTATGGTTGGAGTAGTAAAGAATGCGTGTCGCCATAAGCAAGATGTTATAAAATTGAAAATTTCTGAGCTGATAGATGATTCTGAGACTGTTGATATGAGTACGCTCCTGGTCGTTCCGAACTCCAGTACAGTCACTAAGGGTGGCAAAATGGTAACTCCCAGAGGATATTCCAAAAAGTACAGTTTTTAGGAGGTGTTCTTGATCGATAAAAAGCCTAAATATGACTCACAAGACCATATGGGAGCATCGACCTTTGAGGCAAAGGAAGTTGTAAAGGCGAGTTCCGAGATCTTACATAAAATGGTGCCGGGAGAAGACCTCACTGCCGAGATAACCAGGAGATGCATCCAATCCACGGGCGATCCCACCATAGCTAATATCATTCATTTCAATCAAGACCCAGAGATCGGAGTTGAGGTGATAAAAAGAGGAAGTAACATCATTGTGGACGTAAACATGGTAAAAGCGGGTTTGAGAAAGGAATCTATTTCTGCAATCGATTTTGGTAAGAACGAAAGGGAGAGAACTAGAGTAGCCAATGGCCTAAAAAGAATTGACAATGTGGTTGAGGGGAGTTTAATCGGAATAGGGAATTCCCCCTCTGCAGCAATTACTATTTGTGAAATAGTGGAGAACTTTAAACCTTCTTTTATTGTAGCAACCCCTGTTGGTTTCGTTAAGGCTGCAGAATCAAAAGAAAAAATAAGAAAACTGGATATACCTTCCATTACGACAACAGGTCCAAGAGGCGGTAGTACGATTTGTGCGGCTATTATAAACTGTTTGATCGATTATGCTAACAGATCCTATTGAACTCTACACATACCCCAAGGAATGGTATTCTGATAAGAGAGAAGCTGAGAGGAGGGTATATAGTGGCTTTTACATTTTGAAGCCGGACAGGAGATGGCTTAAAAGAGGTATAACTACTGCGACGACGGCTGCAGCAGCAATAAATGCGTCAATAGTATCAATTTTTGAGGATATAGAATACGTGGAGGTGAGAACTCCCATAGGGTTGGAGGTCAACCTGAAAGTTGAGGCGAAAAATGGTGAGGCAGAAGCCAGAAAGTTTTCAGGAGACCATGCCTTTGACGTAACAGATGGGTTAATTTTCAGGAGTCACACTGTGGAAGGAAGAAAAGGATTATTCTTTGGGAAAGGTGTTGGAGTTAAAAAACAAAAACAAACAGCAAAAGAAGAGAAGGCAGTAAGTGAAAGTGCTTTATCCCAGCTAAAAATGAACTTGGAGTTTTACTGTAGGCAGTATGATTACAGTGGTGGTGTTTTCGTTGAAGTTCCTGAAGGTGAAACTGTTGCTAAGAAGACAAGGAATCCAGATCTGGGTATTGTAGATGGAATATCCATTTTGGGGTCGACAGGCTTTGTAGAACCATGGAGTGACGAACTGTTGAAGACCAAACTGGAAATAGCCAGACAGTATAATAAAATAGCTGTGGCGACAGGCAGAACTTCATGGAAATATGCCTTAGAGAACTTCCCTGAATTCCAACCATTTGTCTTCGGTGTTTACATTGATGAAGCCATAAAGGGTCATGAAGGAGAAAAAATTCTGATCGGTTTGCCCAAATTGCTCCACAAGTGGGCAGGAGAGAGGAGTGATGAGGCTGTGGCTGAGAAAGCCAAAGCCAGAGGAGTGAATGAAGTGATTATTCTGAATGCTAGGTGAGAGGATGCTTTACGTAGTGGGGGCAGGTATTTGTGAAGAGCAGTTAACAAAGAGAGCAATTCATCTCATTGAGAATGCAGAAGTTGTCTATGGCAGTAAAAAAGCTTTAGAAAATGTACAGAACTATCTAAGAGATGAATGTGAGTTGAGGGTAATTAAAACCTTCAACCTTGATGAATACCAGGAGATAGAGCGAGAAGGAATTGAAAGAAAAGTAATTGTTCTCTCCACCGGTGATCCAATGGTTTCAGGACTGGGAACAAAAATTGATGGAGAGATTGTATCAGGTATTTCAAGTGTACAGGTAGCTCTGAATCGTTTAAATCTCGATTTAACACAAGTAATTATTGTCAAGGCCCACAACAAAGAACCTGAAAAATTGATTAATTTGCTTGAATTTAAACCCTTGTTAATTTTGGCTGATAGAGATTTTGAAGTATCTATATTTGGTCAACGAGAAGTTGTCGTTCTCGAGAATCTGTGTATGGAAAATGAGAGGATTAGAATGGGAATAGGACGAGAAATGGAGTTAGAATCAGATTACACACTGGTGTATGTAGAAAATAGGAGGTGAATTTATGAAAGGACTTTTGATAGTTGGACACGGTAGCCAGCTTTCCCACTACGGGGAGGTGATGGAGTTACACAGAAAAAGGATTGGAGAATTTGGTGTTTTTGATGAGGTGAGAATAGCCTTTGCTGCTAGAAGTAGAAAACCGAGTCCAGAAGAGGCTGTAAAGGAGATGGAAAGTAATGAGATTTTTGTTGTACCTCTTTTCATCTCTTCGGGATTGCATGTGACCGAGGATTTGCCCGAAACTTTCGGCTTTACCAAGGGGCCCGGGATTAAGGAAGGTGTCTATGATAGCAAACGAATTGTCGTATGCGAGCCTATTGGGGAAGATACTTTTGTGACCTATGCCATCCTTAACGCTACTTTCAACTTGGATTTGGAGACCGGAAAGCAACAGTAATTGATATAGAATGGATAAATTATAGAGTAAATAAACAATGAGCTTTATAAGGGTAGTTAATGAAAAAGAAGGGTTTAGTGAAAAAATATGAGCTACAATGAAGATACAGTAAAATTAAACCAATTATTGCGCGAATCTGTGGAGAGAAACACCCCTTCCGATACTGCCATCCTGCTTTCTGGGGGCCTGGACACTAGCATACTGGCGAGCATAATCGCATCCATCAATAAGGAGATACCGGCTTTCACTGTGGTGACGGATGGAGGCACTGACCTTGAATACGCTCAAAAGATAGCTGAAAAATTTGATGTGGAGCACCACTTGATCCGGGTATCACAAAAAGAGCTTTTTGATAGGATACCAGAGGTGATCAAATCGCTGGGGAGCTTTGACCCCGCTATACCCAATGATCTGGCCATCTACATGGGGTTGATTAAAGCTAAAAGGAAGGGGGTCAAGAGCATAATTACAGGGGATGCGGCCGACGAGCTTTTCGGTGGTTATAACTACATGCAGGACCTAAATAGAGATGATCTTGTGGATCATACGAGGTATCTTGCCCGGACAATGAGTTTCTCTTCCAACAGGCTTGCTTATAATCTGGGAATCGGTATAAAGCAGCCCTTCAGGGATGAAAAGATTGTGGAGTTTTCTCTTAACCTGGATCCGGAAATGAAGGTGAGAAGAGTAGGGGGTAAGACCTGGGGGAAATGGATCCTGAGGAAGACGTTCAAGGAAGAGCTGGGAGAGCTTGCGTGGAGAGAAAAGGTTCCCATCGAATACGGATCTGGAACTACGGGACTTAGAGAGTTAATAAGGAAGGAAATACCCGATGAAGTGTTTGAAGACAGGAAAAGGCTTTACAGAATGGAGTTCATCAACAAAGAGCACCTCTACTTCTACGAGGTCTACAGACGTTTCGTGGGAGAAGTGAAGAGAGCGAAAAAGGGTGAGAACGAATGCCCCGGATGTGGAGTTAAGTTAGATGGGTACCACTGTGGTATATGCGGTTATGCCTACCCTATAGAAGATATAAGATGGTGAGGGTGGTAAAGGCAATGCTAAATCTCTCATTATTTAACAATAGGCCCTTGAAAAATCAGAAAGCAACTACTTAACCTTTATAAACCTTGAAAAAGAAAGTTATGGATATGCCAGTAAAAACAGTAACAATAAAAGTCCCAGCAGACGTTCCTGAAAAAAGGATAAAGTTACTTGTTGCTGCCGAGCTATATAGCGAAGCTTCCATAACTTTAAAACAGGCTGCTGATCTGGCTGAACTGCCAGTTTGGGATTTTCTACATGAATTAGGAAAAATGAGAGTCTCTTTCACAAACATAAGTGTTGAAAATTTAAAGGAGGAAGTTGAGGGATTTGATTGAAAATCTCCGATGCAGGCCCGCTTATAGTTCTTTATGAGACATCTCTTCTCTGGCTCCTCAATGAGCTTTACGATGAAATAGTAATTACCCAATCTGTCAGTAGTGAATTGCTCAAAAAACCTGAAGGCAAAGAAATTGTTGAGAAGGAATGGATAAACGTTTCAGATATTAAGGGAAGTGAGGCAATCAAGATTTTAACAGCTTTACTGGACGAGGGTGAGGCAGAAGCAATAGCAATGGCCAAGGAGAAAAATCTCCCAGTATTAATTGATGAAAAGAAAGGAAGAGGGATTGCTAAGTCGTTAGATTTAAAAGTTCAGGGAACGCTTGGAATCCTTATCAAGGCTAAAAGAGAAGGTCTGATAGATTCGGTGAAGGATTGCATACTTAAATTTCTTGAAAAAGGATATTATATTGATCAGAATTTGGTTAATGAGGTTTTAAAAATTGTTGGAGAAAGTAAATAGAAGTTGAATATATAAAGGGATTTGGCAATACCGTTCAAGTTGAGAAAGAGAATGAATTCTCTCTTCTCTCGACAAGATTTGTAAATAAGCGGTTGTTCCCGAAGTATTTGAGACAGCAAATTAAAAATAATCACCACTTTAAGATTTGAGAATATATATATTTCAAAAAAAGGATAGCAAATACAATAGCAAACCACTCAATAACTACAAATCTGAACACCTTTATGGATATCAAAATGTCTCCCAGCTTAGCTTCTCTTCCAGGATAGGAGTGAGAACCTTTCTTCTCCAGTTTTACTCCCAGCACCGCACTCATACCTGCAATCGACTTATCATTTATTTTTTTGCTGAATCTGTAATATTTTAAGGCTTCACGTGAGCGGGTTAGGGTCATAAAAAGCAGGAACGTGATCCTGGAGGGAATGAAGTTGAGCACGTCATCCAGCCTGGCCACCAGTTTACCGAAATAGAAATGTCTGTCATCCCTGTAACCGATTACGGCATCCATAGTATTCACCGCTCTGTAGATGAGCGCTCCGGGGAGACCAAATAGAATGAAAAAGAAGATGGGTGAGACCACACTGTCCACCATGTTCTCCGATAAGCTCTCGATCGATGCCGAGCACAACTCATGCCTATCGAGGTCACTTACATCCCTGCTCACAATTAAGGAGGTTTGCTGCCTCTGTTCGTCGATTTCGGGAGTGGCAGTTCTTTTGACGTGATCTACAAGACTTCTGACTCCGAAGGTCGTTTTGGTGAGGTAGACTAAAAGGGCTAAACCTACCCAGTAGGGGAATAAATTGGGGATAAGGGAGATGAGGAGAGCCAGACCGATGGTCAGCAAAGTGATCAGAGAGCCGGCGATAAAATCTACATACTTATTTCTTCTGACGTAAATTCTGTCAAAGGAGGAGGTCATCTTCCCGAATAAGTTGGTGGGATGCAACCTCGGCTCGCCTATCAGCAGATCAAGGGCGATAGCTAAAAAAAGGACCAGTATTTTTTCTCCATTGTCCAGGAGAAGTGTATCCATTATCGCTTGAGTGAGGAACTCCATGTGTGAAAACCTGGTTTCTGCGTTATTGTCAAATTAACAAAGAAACTCAAAAGTTTTATTTTAAATAAGTTTAATCCGTGCTTATGAAAAATTTGGTCTCATTTTTTACCCGCATTCCTGTAAGTGGAGACCTGGAGAAGATGGGAATAGAGGTCTGGCTCCTTCCTCTCCTGGGTGTAGTCACTGCATCTCTATCCTCCCTAATTCTTTATCTTGACCTTCCTCTCAGGGGTATGCTGGCAGTTTTAGCCCTTTATCTGGTTATGGGCATAATCCATCTTGACGGTCTGGGTGATTTTGCAGATGGGGTTATGGTCAAAGGAGATAGAGAAGGCAAGATCAGGGCTTTAAAGGATGTTAACGTTGGTACAGCAGGAATATTTGCTTTGACGTCTGTACTCCTCTTACAGGTTTGTTCTCTCAACATTCTACCTTTCTGGAGCATTCTGGTGGCTGAGGTAAACTCTAAAATGGGGATGCTGGTCATATCAGCTCTTAACAAGCCACTCGGTAACGGGCTGGGGAGCCACTTCATGAACTCCTTGAGCTCCAAAAGGTTGGTTCTGGCAGTAATTGTATATCTTGTTATAATGGGCTTATTCTTCGTTATTTACCCTGAATCAATTGTTTTAGCGGCCTCATTGCTGGTCCCGCTTTTTGTGGGCAGGATGTCGATGCAGAACTTTGGTGGGGTGAATGGGGATTGTATAGGAGCTTCTGCTGAATTGACAAGGGTAGCTGGTCTGGTTGTGCTGGCGCTGATTTTATTTTAGAAGTTCTGCGGATTACACTTTCGAGAAACATGATCTCGACGGTTGGTTAATTTTTCTTCAGCCATTAGTGAGGACATATGTGAAGAATAAAATGAATTTATCATATTGAAAAATATATAAATAAATCTACTTTATCTTTAAAATACAGTCAAAATGTGGAAAGGAATTCAAAAGCAGAGATGAGGTAGAAGAACATATGGAGAAAGAACATAGTAAATTTTTAAGATGGTGTTAGTATGAGTGCGTTATCTGGACTCGTAGTAGCAATAGCTTGGTTCTATGCATACAGAAGGGTAAAACTTAAGGCATTTGGCGTTCTCGGATTAGCCGTCCTTATTGGGGTGGTTGGGCAGCTAATAAAACCTGTCCTGATGGGTTTTACCGACATAGATGTCTATATCATACGTTCCTATTCTAATATTATTGCTCTTATTTTTGCAGTTGTGTACATGATCCTAACACTCTATGGAGTTTCAAGCATTATCAAATCCTTTGAGAGAACAGGAATGCGATGAAACTCTCTATGGATACCTGATCTTTATCTATAAATGGTCCACTATTTTTTTGCTGCGTACAGCTGCGGTAAAAGAAACATCTCAATAATCCCAGAAAACATCCTCTGAATCGCATTTGGGACAGACGGATG
>CAZQTT010000019.1:0-35472 GCA_964596255.1 uncultured archaeon | reverse complement strand
AAAGTGTTGAGCGTAGCGAGTTGAGTATAAAAAAGCCAATCATATTTCTTTGTAAGCTTAACTGTGATATTGCAGGTATAATGAAGACGGAGTTGGTAAAATAGCTAATTTTAGTCATAAAATAGGTTTACTCTCAGAAATACTCCTCAAGATCAAATAAATCTTTTTAAATCAACAGAACTCGACATCGTCTCTAATTAATTCGGTGTCTCTGGACTCCTTACGCTTCACCTTCGCCGCTAACTCCTCTTCACCTCACATCTTCAAGAACAACCTCAAATCCCGCTTATACTCATTCTTAGTATTCAACTTCAGGCTGGTGGTCTCAATAGCAGCCAGCACATCAATCAAACTATCCTCACCCACGTCATCCAGTTTAAAACCAAATTGCTGGCACAACAGCCTTTGAGAGAGCATCTCTCTGTGAGTTCTGGCTACACTAACACCATTCGCCAGCCTCCAGCTCTTATACCTCAGAATAAGCTTCTTACCTTCTTCCCGGATAGGGCTCTTCTCCAACAACCTCAATTCCTGCTTAAGCCTTTCATTGTAGTCGATTGATCTCCACTCATCCATGTTGGCTGCCAACTTAAAATAGGCTTCGTCACCACTTAATGCCCGGTCCCTTGGTTCCGAGCATCGAACTTTTAACTTAGTGCTCCGGCCGGGATTTGAACCCCGAACTTCAGAAAGCTCGATCATCAAAATGGGGTATCTCGCTCTGCTCAATACCGCTTTAACGTATTCTCTAGTATAATCAAAGACAAAGGTTTGATCAAGAATTTTTAGGTTAATATTTATGCTCCGGCCGGGATTTGAACCCGGGTCGTGGGATCGAGAGTCCCACATGATTGGCCTGACTACACCACCGGAGCTTCTAATATTTGAGTATGGCTGTTTTCTTAACAATGTTTATGAATATTTTGGTGTTGAAGTTGGGGATTATTAGGTTGCATAAAGCCCTGAAACGAACTAGATGAGACCAGTGGGAGTTTAGCATTAAAAAACCAGAAATGCGTTCTGGAGCCGCGTGGCATCGCTTCGCGATACCACTAGTATTAAGAGAACATTCAAGCTAGTTCGTTAGTCTTTGCTTTTGACTGGTCAATCTTAAGAGAGGTATACTTACCAAGCTGTTTATAGTTTATATTACAGTAAAAAATTGGTCGGGGTAGTCATGGGGGGGTAATTACCGGGAGGTAGGGTTTGGAGGTTGGGGGGTTTGAAAGGAGGTTGATTATCTTAAAACAATACTACCCCGACAATAGTATATTTGTCTTTAAACTAAATAAATTTTTCGCTGGTTTCGAATTTTTAATAAGTTTTTGGCCTTCAGACCCTATTAACTATTGGTAGGTTAAATCTAGCTAAACCCTATCTAAAAATGTTCAGGGAAATAGTGGAGGGGTGTCCAGACCTGTTGTTTCGTCCAGCCCGAACATGAGGTTCATGTTCTGGATGGCCTGTCCACTGGCACCCTTTACAAGGTTGTCTATTGCTGAGGTGACCACAACTCTACCCTCCTCCCAATAGATGGCGATATCGCAGAAGTTGCTCCCTCTAACCCAGTTCAACCTCACCTGTTCCTGAAGCCTCACGAAATAACAATCATTATAGAACTTCTGGTAAACCTCTCTCAAGTCAACATCATCTTTAACGAATACGTGAGCAGTAGTGAGGATACCTCTGGCCCCGGGAAACACCTGAGGTGTAAAGGAAACACTCACATCTTTCTGCAAGTTATCCAGCTCCTGGACCATCTCGTAGTAGTGCCTGTGGGCGGTGACCTTGTAGGGGATGACTGCCTCCTGGAGGTTGGGGTAGTGAGACAGCTCCTTGGGATTTGCTCCTGCCCCGCTTATCCCGCTCTTGGAATCAAAGACCACTCTCTCAACCACTCCTTCGGCTGCCAGGGGAGCGGCAGCCAGAATTGCGCCCGTAGGATAGCAACCAGGGTTGGCTACCAGTTCTGCCTTTCTAACTTCCTCTTTATATAGCTCGGTCAATCCATAAACCCCCTCCATGAAGGCTGTATGCTCCCCATAAGCCTTCTCATAAACTTCCTTGCTCAATCTGTAATCGGCGGAAATATCTACTACCTTTATGCCAGCCTCCAGCAGTTGGGGAACGTATTTCATGGCGTCTCCGTGGGGAACGGCTGTAAATACGATATCACAACCCTGGAGACTCTCCATTTCCGGTGAAGTAAACTTGAGATCATAAAATCCCTTTAAGAACGGGTGAGCATCCACAACAGACTTACCCTCCCATTTTCTGGAGGTAGCAGCAACTATCTCGACTTCAGGATGATTGTATAGTATCCTCAGGAGTTCAGAGCCGGTATAACCGCTGGCGCCTATAATCCCTGCTTTGATCATAATCTTGATCAGCTAATAGGGATTAAAAAAGTTAGCCTGTTCTGTTTCAAAATATTTATATAGTGCAATGAGATGCTTCTCAAAAATGAGATAGTCCAGTGATTATATGACGGAGATCCTGAAGCAACTGGCGTTGATGGGCGCCACCAAAAATTTCGTGAAGATCAGCTCCAAAGAGCTGGCCGATAAGATAGATCAGAGCCTGCAAACAGCGGCCAGAAAGCTTAAAGAGCTGGAAGAAAGGGAGTTGATCGAGAGGGTCCTGGACAAAGATGGTCAATTCATAGCCATCAATGAGAAAGGGAAGAAGAAGCTCTACAGGGAGTACCTGGATTATAAGAAGATCTTTGACAGAGGTGAGAGTATTATAATAACTGGAAAGGCAATGAGTGGAGTTGGCGAAGGAAGGTATTACGTTTCACTTGAGGGTTACAAGGAGCAGTTCAAGGATAAACTGGACTTCGATCCATACCCCGGAACGCTCAATCTCAAGATCAGTAAAGAACAGGCTTATTTCAGGAGAAGACTGGATGAAGAAGAAGGAATAAAAATAGAGGGCTTCTCTACAGAGGACAGGACCTTTGGAGAAGTTAAAGCGTTTCCCTGCAGGATCGACAAAGTTGAAGGAGCTGTGGTAATCCCTCAGAGAACTCATTATCCCTCGGATGTGATGGAAGTTATATCTCCTGTTCATATAAGGGACAAGCTGGGGATAAAGGATGGAGATCCGGTAAATGTCGAGGTGGTCATATGATAGAGGAAGCATTGAGAGCATTCAGAAGAGGAGAACCCGTTTTAATCTACGATTTTGATGATAGAGAAGGTGAAACAGATATAGCTATTCCTGCTGTCAACGTTACACCCAAGGATATAGCCATGTTGAGAATAGATGCAGGTGGCTTGATCTGTGTTGCGCTCCATCCTGTAGCTGCTCAGAGATTGAATCTCCCTTTTATGCATGATGTATTGAAAGCTGCCAGCCAGAGTATGGATGAGTTGAATTCTGTTCACATGTCTAACGATATTAAGTATGATTCCCGCTCATCCTTCTCTTTATGGGTAAATCATAGGGATACCTATACCGGGATAACGGATGAGGACAGGTCTTTGACCATAAAAAGAGTAGGCGAAGTAGCGGATCAGGTCATGATGGGTTATGATTTCGACTTTGGTAGCGAGTTTAGAAGTCCCGGACACGTGGCGCTATTAAGGGCTGCAGAAAGCCTTACTTATGATAGAGTAGGTCAGACGGAGCTGAGCGTTGCGTTAGCCGAAATGGCAGGAATTGGCCCCGCAGTAGCCATATGTGAGATGCTGGATAAGGATACTGGTAGAGCCTTACCAAAAGAAAAAGCTATAGAGTATGGAGAAGCCAACGGAATGCCATTCGTGGAAGGTAAGGATGTTGTGGACTTCTACAAAGAATTTAGAGAAGTTAAGGCCAAGCTGTTTATTTAATTCGACCAAGAATGACAATACTTATATATCGTTGAACGGGTTATTCTGCTTGGTGGATTTCAATGGAAAGCATGAATACCAAGAAAAAAATGAAGAACGTTGTTGTTGAAGAAATTGTTGGAACCCCTGTCGAGAAGCAGAGAATCGAGATCGTGGAGAGAAAAGGAATTGGTCATCCCGACAGCCTTGCAGATGGGATGGCAGAAGCAATAAGTAAAAATTTGTGTAAAGAATACCTGAAAAAATTTGATGATGTTTTACACCATAATACAGATGAATGCCAGATAGTTGCTGGTAGTTCTGTTTCCGATTATGGAAGTGACAAGATAGATGTTCCCATGTACGTTCTCCTCGTAGGGAGGGCAACGGACGAGTTCGATGGCCAGAAGGTTGCAGTAGATGACATCGCAGCCAGCGCTGCCAAAGAATATATTAAAAACAGCATGAACAACCTCGACCCTGAAACCGACATGAACTTCGACATCAAGCTGGGTAAGGGAAGCACTTCCCTGACAGATGTTTTCGAGAGGGGCATTGCATTCGCCAACGATACCTCTTTCGGAATCGGATACGCTCCGTTCTCCGAGACCGAGAGCCTGGTCTATAACATGGAAAAAAGGATTTACAATAACTTCAGGAACGAGAACAATGCTATAGGCGAAGACGTTAAGGTGATGGGACTGAGAGAAGATGATAGGATAGCTCTCACTATTGCTTGCGCATTCGTCAGCAAACACGTTCACAAACTCGACGACTACATCTCAGCCAAGGAAGAGCTCACAGAAAAAATAAAGGATGCAGCCAAGGACTATACAGAGAAGGATGTGGATGTCTACGTTAACACTGCCGACGACTACGAGAGGGGGTCCGTATATCTCACGGTTACAGGCACTTCAGCGGACAGCGGAGATGACGGAAGTGTGGGCAGAGGTAACAGATGCAACGGAATCATCACTCCCAGCAGGCCCATGAGCATGGAAGCCACCAGCGGAAAGAACCCGGTCAACCATGTGGGCAAGATCTACAACCTGATGTCCAATTTGATCGCTCAAGGCTGCTATAAAGAAGTGGAAGGAGCAAAAGAAGTCTACGTCAAAATGATCTCCCAGATAGGGAAGCCAGTAAGCGAACCCAGAGTGTGCAGCATACAGGTCATTCCGGAGAAGGGATACGACGTATCCAAACTGGAAGCAAAAGCACAGGAAGTAGCCGCAGAATGGCTGGAGAACGTGCCCAAAGTAACCGATATGGTCGTCAAAGGCGAGCTGGAGACCTTCTAATCTAAGACATATCTTTTTTACTTTTTGAACCTCGTTCTATTTTTTTATCCAGCTATCCCATTTATCTTTTTATTTTCGTACCAATCAAAATAGTTTTTTAGTCCTTAATTGAACTGAGGATAGTTGTGTCTCTGTGTGCTAGGTGTAAAGGGAACCTTCTGTGCGGGAAAGTAAAGTGTCCCCTACTGGAAAGATTCAATTTTCTGTCCACTCACTCTGATTTATCAGGTGAGATCGAGAAACCCACACCCCCCTCGGTCTTTGTGGGGAGGATGGGCTATCCCAAGGTCTACATTGGCCCTCTTATGGCTCTCTCGAATTCAGAGCAGCCGGAGTACATGGACTCTCCCTGGATGTGGTCCGGGAAGAACATTGACGACGTAATAAACCTCCGCTCATCCCTCCTGAGGGGGGTGAAGAGAGTAGAAGTCCAGTCCAATGATAAAAGCAGTGACTACTATCTGGTCAATCTGCAGGAAGCTGCTGCCTCAACCCACCACATGGATCTGGAGACCGAGGTGCACAAAGTGGTAAAAAAGCCTGTCTTTGACGACGTGATACAGCCCATGGGAGTTACAGGCCACATAGACAACTTCAAATTCTTGCAGAACCCCAAGATACCCCACAAAGTAGAGAAGATCTACTATGACGATCTGAACGCTACCGGCTCGGTGAAACAGCTTTTCGATTCGGGGTTCAATACCTACTACCTGCAAAGAATTTTTTCTGTAGGGATGATGGGCGAGCAGTCCAGAAGAAAACTGGTACCCACCCGATGGAGTATAACCGCAGTTCACGACATTCTGGGAGAGGAGCTGAAGAAAGAAGTGCAGGACTTCCCCTCTATTGACACCTGCATGCTGTTCAGGTTCGAGCATTTCGGCAACCACTTTGAAGTGATCCTCACACCTGGGAACTATTCTTTTGAGCTGGCAGAGATATGGATGGGGAAGAGCTTCTGGAACCCGGAATCCACATACGTGGGTTACGATAGGGAGGACTTAATGAAGAAAAAGGATTACTCCGTCCTATCTGGTGGCTATTACGCTGCCAGACTCCCAGTGCTGGAGTATATGATGAAGAAGAGGAGAAAAGCATCCATCACAGTTCTGAGAGAGATAAGACCAGACTATTATGCTCCACTCGGTGTTTGGGTAGTCGAAGAAGGGGCAAGAGGGGCAATTAGTTCTCCACCAGAAGTCTTCGAATCTTACGAAAATGCACTTGAGAAGGCTAAACAACACCTGAGGACACCCAGGGAAAGGTGGCTGCATCACCTTAAATCAGGTTATCAGTCCTCATTAGCTCAATTTGTTTAGTAGTAAAGTCAATTTATTGATCAGGTTATATTTAGCGTATAGAGAAATTTACTCCCCGGAGATTCAGAATTTTGAAGGAGACGGCAACAATAAAGAAAATACTCAAGTAAAACAGAAATATTACTAAAATACCAGTTGATTCATTAATCTTAGCTTTATTCAGAAGGTTATAACCAATTGCTGCACCTATAAACCCCATAAAGCATATAAAGAAAGCTAAAACCAATTTTCCCGCGAATCCGAGCACAGACATAACACTGACTAGATTAGGGGACATTAAAGTCTATTATCTAGTTTCTGGTTATATATAGTTGTTCTAATCTTTAATGATGACTGATTAATATTTGACAAATTCTCCTTATTGAGAGCTCTAGAAAAAAGATTTGATTTGAAAATATCAAATGTAATATTATGACGATTATAATCATAATACTTATAAGTTGGTACTGATGTACATGAGTCATGGACAATCAGGGAAAAATCAGCTTGGATATGCTGATCGGCATATCAATATTCCTTACCACATTCATTTTTATAGCTCAATTTTTACCCTCAGTATTTGCTGGCCCCAGAGAAGAGATATCTTTAGGCCATGAAGCGTATAAGGTTGGTGTTCTTTTAACTGAGAATGAAGGGGATTGGAGTAACGGAACAGTTAATGGAACAGGATGGGAAAACCACTGGAGCGACCCCAATGTCCGATTCTTACCTGGACTCGCCAGCGATACCAATTGTTTAAACTATGCCAAGATCAGGGCTTTTAAAAACGCTACATCCCAGAATTACACCAGAGTGAAGGAAATGCTGGGCTTAAAAACTCCCAGAAGCGATTACGATTTTCACTTGTCACTGGAAAAACTCAGATCGAAGTCATATGACCGGGTTTACTCCCTCAACACTACTGGGGGAAGGGTACTTGATGCGGGAAGGCCCATTCCGTCCACCCAGGTGGTGAGATATGAAAGAGTGGTCTGGCTGGAAGAATTTGATGGATTGGTGAACGCCACCAGGATAAAGAAAGTTCCCAGCACCAAAAATTATGATATTACAATAAATGCACCCTTGGATGAGTTTATTTTGGATATATTTGAAGCTGAGTACAATAATGCGAGCGCAACAATGTTTCTAGAGGTCGAAGTGGACAATACTGAGGTCTTCAATATCTCCAACACAAATAACGCTTCTGAAATAGTTGGAGTCTATGAGTTAACAGAGAAAATAAACAATGAAGCTTCTGGAACTTCTGATGTCGATGTTAAATTAAAGAACTGCGGCGGCAAGATCATGTGGTCCAATGCGGGAGACTATATGGCCGGGAGAATAGCTGCAAAGCTGGTGGTAAATGTATGGTAGATGAGAAGGGTCAAACTTTCACGCTGGAAGGTATAGCTGCTGCAATGCTTATACTGCTGGCTACTTATGCCCTTTTCCAGAGTTCGCTGGTTATATCCCCCATGTGGAGCGAGTTTAGTGACGCCCAACTCAAACAGAAAGGTCAAGATGCATTGACTATCCTGGATGGTGATAAGAAGCATAAAGATAGCCTGAAAGGAATGCTTTTCCACCTAAATTCCAGTTATAAGGCAAATGAACAGTTTTTAACTTCACTGGATAAAACAGTACATCCCGCAAGTTACAAGCTGGAGATCCATTGGGTCAACAAAACAACTGATGAAGTAGATGTTAGAGCTCTGAATGAAAATGAGCCTACTCCGGAAGCTGTGGCAGCAAATAGGTTGGTTGTCGTTACTGAAGAAGATGTTGAACCCTCCTCTCCCTTCTATAATCACACACCTCTGGTGGTTGAATTGAGGTTGATATTATGGCAGGCCTAAATGAAGATGATAGAGGACAGGTGATGATCCTGCTTTCCCTAATAATGGTGTTTGTGTTATCCTCAGTATCTATCCTCCACGCCCAGAACATCCTGGCTGGGATGGAAAGCTCGAGAACTTTAATGGTGTTCCCCAAGAATGATATCCGTAATCTGCAAGAGATTGCACAAGAGGATATTCGACAAGAGATGAATAAAGATTATACTCCAACTACTCAGGAGTTCAATCAGTTTTCAGAAGATATCCGCAGCCAAATCAATACAATCTATGCTCAAAAAGGAGTATATGCGGACCTCATTGTTTTCCAGGCAAACCCTGATAGTAAAAGCTTCAATGTTAGGATCATTTACCTCAGTGGCGAATTAGAGTACAAAGAGACTATGTTTTGCCGTGAGGAGGGCTGCATATGAGAACAGTGGGAATGAAACTAAGAACCAGGAAAAGAATGGACGACAGAGGAGTTTCAATTGTCTTGGAGTATGTCCTGCTGGTAGCTATACTCTCTTCCATAATCTTTTTTGTTAACATCACTTTAAACAACCAGTTAAAGGAAGGACATACCTCAGATGTCATTGAAAATCAATTCTCCGATGTATCCTCACAGATGTCATCGCAACTGGTGGACGTGATGACCATATCCCCCAAGAACGGGTATGTCAAATCCAAAATTTATATGCCAAGTACTATTGGAGGAAATGACTTCAAGGCTGGCTTCAAGTCGCAGGGGGATTGGGACTACATATATATTGAATCCAATGACGGAAAAAATTCCAAATATCTTGGTCTGGGAGCCTCCACACTGAATTTTAGACCACAAGGATTCACTTACAGTCTTTCAGAGGAACATGAGGTCAGTTATAAGAAAGAATCAGCAGTATACCCCAGTGCTGTTTTGATACCCCGTCCAGCAACATTCTACGTAAACAAGATGGATCAAATAGAATTTGATGTTTCCAGATCTTCAGCCTACGGATGGTGGACATGGAAGCTTGAATTATGGAACGGAACAATTTATGAGGGAAATAAGGATGACCCCAAAGTAAGTGTGGGAGTTGACTGGAGTGATGTTAAAGATAACTGCCAATACTACATTTCTAACGAGACAGCTCTCTGCAATGTTACTCTTACTGTTTCAGATACTATTTACCACCTCAACGACACTGATAAAGAAACCATTAAGATAGTTGAAGAAATTAATGATTCTGACCCGGACCTCTTTATTAAGAAGTATGTCAACCCCCCTCAAGCAGCTCCTGGAGAACCTTTCGAGATTCATGTGTATTTCCAAGGTAAGGGATTCATTACGGAAGGGGAAGACCAGGACCTTACCGTGGTACACACTCTTGATACTTCCGGGAGTATGGAGTATGAGAGCTTTTATAATTCGCTTTCAGGATATGTAACTCCCAATAACTGGTCAGTCAACTATAATGTAGGGGACTCCTTCAAAAATGACTGTTTGTACGTGGAAGCTTACACCACAGATAGTATGAGTCCCTGGTTCGATGGAATTGATAAAGACGATGCGATCAGTCTGCGAATTGAGAAGTCTAATGGACAGCAATTTTATGCATCCTCCGAGCTTGGTGCAGAGCATGGGGTTGGATATTCTGAAAAGGTAACTCCCAATGAATTGGGTAACTGGACCTTCAAGGTAGTGGGAGCAGTCCCCAAGGAAATAGACCTTAATCTCAAAATCTACAGGTGTGATTCCTTTTTGGGTTTTTGCTTTGGTTGTAGCGAGGTCGATTCATTTTCCACCAGCTACGAGCCGGTGTACCACACAAACAATGTAGAGTTGCCCTCTGGTTATACCCAAAATGAGTACAGATATCTTAAGACTTACCTCTCTAGTGGCTACACCAACGACTTCTTTATGTGGCTGGAAGATGATTTATGCTCTGATGTCTGCACCTATAATGACATCCCGCCAGATAACTACACTATCAATGTTGCTCCCCGACGTTCCGACTCCACATACTATGAAGGATATGCTGACATTTCCAAAATAGATTCTGCCCGCATAGCTTCCATCAATTTCAATAACGGTACAGAGGATGATCTAGTTGGATTGGTGGACTACAATTCTGATGCATATAAGCATGATGTGAATACATCTATGTTCTTGGATTATCTTACTACTGATGTAGAGAATGTGGATAGTGAGATCAAAGCGCTTACTGCAGGTGGTGCCACAAACATTTATGATGCTCTGGTAAAATCGGACGAGGTTTTGCACGAGGACACCTCCTATGTGGAGGGAACCAAACCAATGATTATACTGCTAACAGACGGGGTACCGACTGAAGGAGATCCAAATTGTAATGGAGTTGATTTTTGTCCAGAAGGAGCTCAGAAAGCCATACAGGAAGCAGAGGATATTAAGAGCACAGATATTGGTGAGGAGAATATCTCCATTTGCACTATAGGTTTTGGCTATAACTTCAATGAAACTTTTCTGAAGACCATCTCCAGTCCCATGCCGGGGAACACCAGTCAAAAATGTATGTATACGGCCACAAGTGTGGATGAGCTTACAGATGCGTATAAGGACATTGAAAATTCCTTCAGACTGGCGGCCAAGGATGTAACAGTAACGGATGTGGTCCCATCCAATTTAGAGTTGAAAGAAGATTCAGTGGAAATTAAGGCTGCAGGGAATGCTACATTAAGTGAATACACGATTAAAGATACGGCAGTAGGTAAAGCCATCAGTTTTAACGCTTCAGAGGTCTACATAAACGATGAAATTGAGTTGGTATTTGAGATTGTTGCTGATGAGCCCGGCGATTATCAACTTGATGTCGGAGGCGTGAGCAATGTAACCTACGAGCCATATCCCTTTAACGGCGACATAAAAACTGTAAACCTTACTGTACTCAATGGAAGATGTTCTGAATCTCAAAGGACTACGGTGAGTGTATCATGAACGAAAAAGGGGTCAACGAAATCGTAGGAACCTTAATGATTCTTTTGGTGGTATCCATTACTGTAACATTTCTTTATGTTGCTGCCAACCCAGTAATCTCTGAAAGCCAGGAGAACATAAAATACAGAAACAGCCACTTTGAGTTGCTGAATTTAAAGGATAAGTTAGATAGAATTAGATTTGGTGTGGAGCCCAATGCTACCGTTCAGGTTACTCTGTCCCGCACTTCTGTAACCCTAAAGAATAAACCCATATTATCTATCAACTCCACCAACTACAGTGTCTCCAGTATCATATTCAAGGGAGATGACTGGAACCTCATTTTCGAGGATGGAGCAGTTATAGAGAGTAGAGGAAATAGTGCTGTAATGCTTTCTTCCCCCAGTGTATACTTCCAGAGTAATACCTTAAATATGCCGGTAATCTCTTTTAAGGGCAACATATCGGCTGCAGGAAGTGGAACAAGAACATTTACAGCTACACTGGTCAATGCCACTCTTTTGCATCAGGGACCGGCTACAATCAAATTATATACGGAAAATACGAACGCCTGGGAAGATTATTTTGATGACATTGCCCTCAGTTACTCTGCTTCGGAAAACGAAATAACCTTCACAGTCCAAGACTCTCACATAGTTTTTTATGAGGTGTTATTAAAATGAACTCCTCGGCCGTGTCGGAGACACTGGGATACATATTAGTTACTGCCTTAGTGATAGTTGCAATTTCCACTGTCTATGTGAGCACCTACGATATGCTGCAGGACACCAGTGAGGATAAAAAGATTGAGGGTTTAAGACAAAGCTTTAAGAGGGTTCAAAATGTCCTGTCGCTTTCAACCTATGGAGGAGCCCCACTGCAAAGCATTCAGGTTGAAGCCCAAGGAGGGATGTTCACCGTCCAGAATGAAACTAGAGTAAGGGTGGTTGGCAACTCATCCACCATTTTTGATGAGCATATTGGGTCTTTCAATTACAGATACGAAGATCTGGAGATCTGTCTGGAGGGAGGAGCCATATGGGAGGATTATTACGGTCATAAGAACGCTGTAACCTCTCCCAGGATATTCATCCACACCACATCCACTCAAGACCCCTCGCAGGCCAGCAAAACTGTGGTCATCATTGTTTTGAACAAGTTGAAAGGAAATTTCTCCGTGGCAGGGGAAGGGTCATTGGACTTCTTTTTCAATAAAACCATGGTCGACACCTCCACTTATAGCCAACCAGGAAATGTAACATTAAATGTAACCTCTCCATACGCCGAATTATGGAACGACTTCTTTGAAAAGCTTCCCGGTGACAGTTACGTGGATGACGATAAAGTCAGCTTCAAATCATATTACGATAAACTAATAATCACCGAATACGAAGTAAAGATTAGCGCTAAATAGAGTTGAAGAATAATTTAAAATTAATAATTAAATAAATATGGAGATTATATTTCCAGGATGGCGTTCATCTCTTCTGCTCTCTCTTTCATCATTTCCAGTGCTTCTTTAAGAACCGTTTTTATGGGCAGTGAGCCTACTCCTTCTACGGTGAAGAGGAAGTTATTTGTCTCTTCTATGGATATGGCTTCTTCTGGACAAACTTTGACACATTCCATGCAGAGTGTACAGTCTTTTTCGTCTCTAACCGCAATTTTACCTTCTTTTTCCTCTAAGACGTTTTTGGGACAGGCCTCAATACAATCACCACAGTTGGTGCACTTTTCTTCATCAATGTTGATTTGTGGTACAATCCGATAGGCACAAACTGAAACCGGTTGGAATTTAGAATGCTCTTTTCCAGTCCCCAATCTGGCAGTGGCTTCCAACATGATCTGCTGACCTTCAAATAGCTCTACCAGGGGTATATTATCGTATGCTGGAATTACTTCCGGATCGTCAGAGACGAAATCTCCTGAATAAACAGTTCTCTTTCCCTCCACATTTAATCTAAAAGATATCTGGCAGTTGGGACAGCCTTCCCCCTCGCAGGTACAATTTTCCGGAGTGTTAAATTTATTGTAGTCGGTTTTTATGGGGATAAGCCCGATCCTATGACCCAGCATTTCATCGTAGAGGTATGAAGTATTGAGATAAAAGTCAACGTAGTCAACGGTCATGGAGGGGACCATGGTCTTCATTACTCGCCTTAGAGAGTTTGCAAACGCCAGACTTGAATCATAAACAATAAATTTGCCCTTGAATTCATTATCTTCCAGAAATTCAACATTCATGATCTTCCTCTCAGGTATTACCCTTACTTTACACCCTTCTTCCTCTCTTTCCTCCGGGAGGTCTGGTTCCATCATGTGGTATGGGTGTCACATCCTCAATTCTGCCAATCTTCAGTCCGGCTCTGGCAAGAGCTCTTATAGCCGCCTGAGTACCAGGACCGGGCGCAGTGGTCATGTTGCCTCCGGGAGCTCTAACCTTTATGTGAACTCCTTCGATTCCCTTCTCTTTAGCGTTCTCAGCAGCCCTAATGGCAGCCTGCATAGCTGTGTAGGGATTTCCCTCATCTCTGGCTGCCTTAACTACCATACCGCCGCTCAACCTTACAATGGTCTCACTGCTGGTTATATCTGTTATGGTTATAATAGTATTGTTAAAAGATGAAAATATGTGGGCTATCCCCCATATTCCTTTCTTTTCCCTTTTTTTCTCTGCCATCAGGCTTCACCTCTTGCAGCTTCCTCTGTTGATCCTGCTGGTCCTGCTGGCTCCATTTCTGTTTCCTCTCTTTCTTTCAAGGGTGAGTTTTGATAGTAGGATATTGAGCTTTCCTCATCTTTTCTGACCAGGTAACTGGGAACAGTAACCTTTCTTCCGTCAACGGCTATATGGCCGTGGGCAATCAATTGTCTGGAATGAAGTAAAGTATTGGCAAGTCCCTGTCTGTAAACCATGGTCTGCAATCTTCTTTCCATAAATGCTTCTACATTGAGATTCAGGATATCGTCCAGAGTGGCGTCGGCGGGCAGGACTCCAATTTTCTGTAGTCTTCTGATAACTCTCTGGGCTTCTGCCTTGGCGTACTCTCCCCCTCTACCTGGAATATTTATTTTTGCCAGCAATTCTCTGGCAACTCTCCTGTATTTCCTCAGAAGATTCTGGAATCTCCACAGCTCCCTTTTGTTTCTTAAACCGTACTTCACAACTTCCTGCGTCTCTCTGCCCAGTCTGGCTTTATCCCAGGGCCTGGTGGGGGTAACATATTTTCTTCTATGTCTCTTGGGGTCTCCCATCTCTTCACCTCCTTCTCCTGACGACTCCTACTGTTCTTCCTCTTCTGCCCATTGATCTGGTTCGCTGACCTCTTGCTTTCTTGCCTTTGGCGTGTCTGTCTCCTCTGTAGCCTTTCATTCTGATAAGCCTCTCAACGTCAACCATAGTTGCAAAGTCCACGTCCTTACTGAGTATGTGCAGGTCCTGGCCAGTATACATGTCTTTTCTTCTGTTCAGCATCCATGAAGGCTGCTGCTCGATATCCTGTTCTATGAATTTGATCAACTTCTCCACTGATTCATCATCCAGCTCTCCCATCTTCTGGTCAATATCGATGTCGAGCTGGTTTGTAATTGCTCTTGCCATTCTAATTCCAATTCCCTTTATTCCAGTTAAGGCATAGATTATCTTCTTATTTCCATCTAAATCAGCATCGGCAATTCTGACGATATGTCTAAATTTATCAGCATCACTCATCGAAAGAACCAAATGAGAACGATATTTAAAAGTTATCCATATCCATCTACCTTCCTCACCAGAAGACGTCTAAATCTTATGCAACTCATCAACCAGACCTAAACTCTCTTTTTGACCGATAAGATCTTTTTTGAGGTTGAAGATATTTCTTCTGTACGGTTTTTACCTCTGTTCTAATTGACTTGAGGTCATAGACGGGTAAATAAATCACCTCTTATTTATAAGCCTCAGGAAAATTTTTTTAATTGAAAGGTTTCAGTAAATTAGTTATTAAGAATTTTTTGAGCATCTGTAAAAATTCCATCTAATGGGAGGGGTTAAATGGGTAGAATAGGTAAAAAAGAACAAACTTTTCTCCAGAATAAGTTCGGGGATAGAGTAAATTTTCACAGGACTGAAAGAAAGCTGTATGGGCACGATATAGCCGTTATGCCTTCCCTGGTTAGACCCATGATAGGGGACACTACTCCAGAAGCCGTGGTGCAGCCTCAAAATGAGGAGGAGTTGATCGATCTGGTGAAGTGGGCCAACCAGAAAAGGATCCCCCTGACACCCAGGGGTAAAGCGTCATCTGGCTACGGAGGGGTCCTGCCCGTCAGGAATGGGATTGTAGTCGATTTTTACTGGATGAACAGGATACTGGACATCGATTCGGAGAGCATGACCGTAACCGTCGAGCCGGGCATCATCTGGGAGAAGCTGGATAGGGAGCTGAAGAAACAGGGCTTGACCTTGAGACTATACCCCACCAGCTATCCTGCGTCAACGGCTGGCGGCTGGCTGGCTCAGGGTGGAGCTGGCATAGGCTCTTTCGAGTACGGGTGGTTCAGAGATAATGTGGTGAACGCCAGAGTGGTCTTACCCAGTGGCGACACCATGGACTTTGACGGCTCTGATCTGGATGTGGTATCCGATGCTGAGGGTACCACCGGCTTTATAAGCAGGATGACCGTCAGAATCCAGCCTGATGAAGAGCTGGAAGTCATCGCTATCGGCTGTCCCGACGCCCACAACCTGCAGAGCTTTTACCAGTTATTGATTGAGGAAGACCTGTCCGTGTGGTCCTTGATATTCATCAACCCCCGAAATGCGGAGTTAAAGAATTTGGCTCCTCTCCGAGAGCATCATGACCATCCCGTAGAAGAGAGAGTGCTTTTACCTGCTTCTTATGTGACCACTATCGCCTACAGGAAAAAAGACCATGAAGAGGTCATGAGCAAGCTGCCCAGGATACTCCGGCCCTGTGAAGCAGAAATACTCAGCGAAAGGATCGCCAACCATGAGTGGAAGAACAGGTTCAAGGTCACTATCGTAAAACGTCTGGGTCCAAGTCTGGTTCCCTCGGAGATCGTGATACCTCTGGAGTCGATGGGAGATGTGTTGACGGAGATAGAGCGAAAGGTGCAGCAGCCGGTGGTCAAAGAAGGTGTGCTGATCAAGAAGGGGCCCAACGGCAAACCTGAAGTGGTGATACTGGGATTCATTCCCAGCGACCAAAGGAAATTCAGCTACAACTTTGTTTTCGGACTGGTATTGACCATAATGAAGATCGCCGAGAAATATGGTGGAAGGCCTTACTCCACCGGTCTCTACTTCGGCAGCAAAATAAATGAAGTTCTAAGTGAAGAGAGGGCGAAGAAGATTCAGGACTACAAGAACCACGTGGATCCCAGAGGGATTCTCAATCCCGGTAAGGTGACAGGGAACGCCTTGATCGGGAGAGCTCTTGGAGTTACGGGGGTTGTAGAGCCCCTTATCAGGCCATTCGGGAATTACATTATTACCAAGATAGGAGAAAGACCCACAGAGCCTGTAAAGGATATACCTGCTGATGTTGCGTGGTATGCCTACAGCTGCTCTCAATGCGGTTATTGTGTAGAAGAATGCGATCAGTTCTACGGTAGAGGATGGGAAAGTCAGAGCCCCAGGGGCAAGTGGTACTGGCTGAGAGAGTATATGGAAGGCAGAGAGAAGTGGGACCAGTTCATGATAGACACCTTCCTGGTGTGCACTACCTGCGAGCTGTGCAACATCAGATGTTCAGCATCCCTCCCTATAGAGCCTTCCTGGATGAAGATGAGAGGCTTGCTAATAAATGAAGAGAAGAAGATGACATTTCCGCCCTTCGAGATAATGGGAGCCTCACTGGAGAAAGAGGGGGATATATGGGCCGGTTACAGGAAAAATCGTATCGACTGGTTCCCTGAAGATCTGCTGGAGAAGCATGGCCCTCAAAAACAGTCTAACAACGTTTACTTCGCAGGATGCACGGCAAGCTATGTGGAGCATGATATAGGGATGGCCAGCGTGAGACTGCTTGACGAAGCAGGAGTGGACTTCACCCACCTCGGAACTAAGGAAAATTGTTGCGGAACTCCCATGCTGGTCGCCGGCAAGTGGGACCTGTTCGAAAAGATAATGAGAGACAATATCAATGCGGTCAAGGAGAAAGGAGCGGACACGGTGATAACCTCCTGCCCCGCCTGTGACCTCATGTGGCGCTATTACTATCCCAAATGGGCAGAACAGCTGGGAATAGAGTATGGTATAACTGCTAAACACTACAGCGAAGTTGTGGCGGAGAAGATCAGGTCAGGTGAGTTCAAATTCCCCTCCAACTGGGAAAAACCCACCAAAGTTACTTGGCACGACTCATGCCACATCGGAAGAGCATCCGGTGTGTTCGAGGAGCCCAGGGAGATCATAAAGGCCATACCCAATGTAAAGTTCGAAGAAATGGATTACAACCGCCAGCAGGCCCACTGCTGTGCTAGCGTCCTGAATCTCCTTTATGAGCCTCCAGTTGCCGCAGATATAGGTAAAACCAGACTGGATGAAGCCATAGAGATCGATGCAGAGAAAGTACTTGCGTTATGTCCGTGCTGTGAGTTCCAGTTCAGAGTTACTGTTGACAAGAAGGAACTGCCTCTGGAGATAGTGGATCTGGCAAGATTTGCCTGCAGCGCTCTGGGTTATGACTTTCCGGAGCCTGAGCCCGAAGTCCAGAAACAGTGGGCTGTTTTCGAGTCCATGATCTACATGATGACCCCAAGAGGGTTCGCGGACCTCATGGACACCATGTGGCCCGAAATCATTGATGCCATGCCCTACAAGATGGGGCCCATGATGAAGGCCATGGGCAAGGTCCCCGGCGCCCTGAATGTGATGAAGCCCATGTTTCCTGTTCTGTTCCCCAGGCTGATGCCCACCATGCTGCCCCAGTTGATGCCCACCATGCTGCAAAGAGTGAAGGATAAGATTCCCATGCCCGATTATATGGCGGAACAGATGCCCGAGCTGATGCCCCAGGTCATGAGAAACTTGATGCCCCACATGATAGGCGATGTGGTTCCTCTGGTTACGCAGACCATGATCGACCACCTGAGGGGTAAAAATAGGTAATCAATGTGAAACTAAATATTTTATATCTTATATTTATTTCGATTATAGTTCTGATTATTTGTATCAACAGCTGCTATCAGGGCTATACTGACATAAAAGCTGGTCGAATTCCCCTTTTCAGCTTGAGATCGGTGAGGAAGCATATATACAGTCTGAGGACATGAAGATATTGTTGGTGAACTTAACTGAGGACTCCAGATGCCTACTAACGTCACTTGTGTGGGAAGGACAGATCGCGGTTACGGTCAACATCACTCATGTAGACCAGAAGGTGGAAAGTCTCGAATTGGTGAACAGGACTGGTGACCAAAACATGCCCGTGAAAGATTTTAATGGCTATACAGTAAAACTGTTCGGTGTTGAGCCCTACCCAGTATCATCTCAGGAAATAGAATACTCAGAATACACTGCTAACTTTAAAGTATCCACAAATTGATTTATTTGAGTGATTGCATTATCCACTACCAACAGAGCAGCTAGAATAGAATATCCAGCTCAGGCTTTTCAATTAAGCCCTTCTCTTCGCCCATGGTGTAGAGCCTGTCCAGGGCTTTGATCACGCTTTCCGGCATCTCGTAGGTATAGTTATTGACGTACATGGTGGCGAATTTTTTGGTGGTCTCTTTGTCCAGTCCTCTGGAGTACTTCATGGCATAGTCAATGGCCTCATCTGAGTTGTCAATGGCAAATTTTATGCTCTCCTTCATGAGCCCTAAGAACTCCTTTTGAGTCCCTTCTGGTATCTGTCTGCTTATCACGTTTATGCCCAGAGGCAAAGGAAGTTTATTGGTCTTGTTGACGTCGCTCCACCACTCCCACATGTCCAGAGCTTTGTCTAACCCATGGGATTCATAAGTGATCTGGCCTTCGTGTATCAGTAGGCCAGCATCTACTTCACCGTTTTTGACCGCATCGATTATTTGGTCAAAGCTCATCTCCACCGGCTCAAAACCCTCTACTGCCAGCTTTAAGAGCAGGTTAGCGGAAGTATATATCCCGGGGATAGCAACTTTCTTTCCCTCAAGCTCTTGCGGTGCTATCCTATTTTTGGACACTACAATAGGCCCATAACCATCACCCACGCTCACACCGGCGGAAAGAATTCGATATTTTTCATGGAGATAAGTGTATGCATGAGCAGAGATGGCAGTAACATCTAATGTCTCATTAAAAGCTCTGTTGTTGAGACTTTCAATATCCTCAATAAGGTGCTCTATTTCCAAATCAGAATCTGCGCCAATCTTTCCGTGGGTTAAGCCGTAGAACATGAATGCGTCGTCAGCATCTGGCGTGTGGGCTACAACTAACTTCATAAGGTGGGGTCGGGGAAAGGTTAGAAATATGTTATTCTTTTTGTTTACTGTCATCATTCAATTATTCTAAAGGATTATATTAATAGAGGTGCAGACCTCTAATGTCAGGAAGTTATTGGGGGATTTTTTGATTGCTGTTTGAAAATACCAGCCTTTAATTGCTTTATCTAACATCAAAGAATTTGAACTCTCCAATTTTCTGTTCGATAAGGTGATCATCCCTGATGTTGTTTCGGAATGGATAATTTGGTGAAAAACTTTCTGAATGGATAGAAGTAAAGGAAGTTCAAGAAGACTCTCAGTTAATTTGCTCTGCTCAGAGAAAACCAAATTCTCCAAAAAGGGTGAATGTGAGGCTATCGCATTAGCCGTTGAAGTAAGATTAGATCTGGTTATAATTGATGATGAACAGGCTAGAAGATCAGCTTCTTACCTCAGATTGAAGGTAGTAGGAACTGTTGGTCTAATCTTTTCTGGCAAAGAAAATGGGCTATTATAAAGAAATTGGATGGGGAATACAGAAACTTGGGGAGAAAGGATTCAGGCTGGAACAATTGGTAAATCGAGTTTTGAGAGGAGCTGGAGAGTTATAATTTTCTTTTATTAACTAAAAATACCTCTGTACTTCATAATTTGTATTCCTCTGGGCCACTGGCCTTCCCACATCTTTAGCTGCACTAATAATACCCTCCATGGTGGCGGGCATTATCTCCTTTCCGGTCGCTCTGACCACGTTCTCTTCTACCATGGTACCGCTGAAGTCGTTGGCCCCAAAGAAAAGGGATAGCTTGGCAATATCCATGGTCTGGGTCAGCCAGGAGGTCTGAAAGTTCCTGAAGTTATGCAGAATTATTCTGGAGATGGCCATAACCTGGAGGAATCTGGTGGGTGGAGCCACCTTCTTTACCCTCTGGAACAGCTCGGTCCTTTCTGCCTCGAAGGTCCAGGGAATGAACGCGGTAAAACCTCCTGTCTCGCTCTGCAGGTCCCTGATCCTGAAAAGGTGCTCCACAATATCCTCATCCCTCTCGATGTGCCCGAACATCATGGTGGCTGTGGTCTTCATCCCCAATTCGTGAGCAGCTCTCATCACTTTTAGCCATCCGTCGGCGTCTACCTTGTTGGGGCTCAATTCGCTGCGAACTCTATCGGTTAGGATTTCTGCTCCTCCACCGGGTAGGGAATCCAGTCCTGCCTCATTAAGCCTCTTCAGAACTTCCTTAACGCTCATCTTCTCTATCTTTGCCACATAGTGGATCTCAGGTGGTGACAGGCTGTGGATCTGAACGTTAAACCTCTCTTTTATGGAGGAAAAGAGGTCCTCGAACCATTCTAGCCTCAACTGGGGTTTCAGGCCTCCCTGGATCATGATCTGAGTGGTGTTGAGCTTAACGGCTTCCTCTATCTTTTTCAGTATGTCTTCCTTGCTCAACACAAAACACTCTTCGTTGTTGCGGGCGTAGAAGGCACAGAACTTACACTTGGAGATGCACTTGTTGGTGTAATTTATTATCCGGTCGCCTACAAAGGTAACCACATCCCCACACCTCTCCTTTCTGATCTCATCTGCGACCTTCCCCACTTGAGGTAGAGAGAGCTCGAAGAGCTGTAGAGCTTCATCAAAGCTCAGGTCTTCATTGTTGAGATTTTTGATAAGGTAATAGCTCATGTTCATGGCACAACACCTCAAAAAGATCCAGTCCCTTCTTTTCCCTGTTACCCATCTTGTAAGAGAGTGTCTTAAAGTACTCCTCCAGAAACTCTCCAGGCATCTTGAATTTTGACTCTGCAGCACTAACAACTTCTTTTAGGTTTTCCCATCCCCAGTCAATTGACTTCAATACGAGATCATTGGTTACAGAGGCATCAAAACCTATCAAGGAGGCTGAAATACCAAAGACCATCGGTTTCCCGGTCAGCTCGTACCACTCCTCGCCCAGGTCCATGACTACTCTATACAGCATTCTTGCCTTTATGGCCTCATCCCCGATAACCAGTGCGTAGTTGCTGTTATTCAGCAATGGGGTGGGCTTGCTGTCTTGGGGGGCAACGAGTTCGTTTTCCATCCCTTTCTCCCTCAATATGATCTTGAGTAAATTTACAGAGGTCATTGAGTGATCGGTCACGGCTATACTGCTGTTATCCAGGCTTTTATTGTTCCTGGATACCACTAAAACGCTTATTACCCTGTTTGTGGAGGCAACACAAAAATCATAACTTCTCAATCTTTCCTTGTTCAGCAGATAGTAGAAGGCAGGAACAGGAGCAAAATCAATTGAACTGCCGAGCAACTCGGTCATTTCTCTGGGATTTGACTCCACCACATCATATCCCTGTTTTTCCAGCCAGTAATAGGGCAAATAGTTGTTCAGATAGCCGAATTTACCTATTCTCATGAACACACCTGCATGACATTACAAAAAGTATCTCTCTGAGCAGGAACCTTACCGGCACCCCTTATCAGCTCCTGGATCCTGGAGATTTGCAGGTTGACCGGTGTTTGTGCTCCAGCGGCATGTGATATTTTCTCTTCGATCAGTGTGCCGTCAATATCGTTGGCCCCATAATTCAGGGCGATTTGAGATAGCTCCTCTCCCAGCATAACCCAATAAGCCCTTATGCTCTTGAAATCATTCAAAACTATCCTGGAAACGGCAATTGTTTTCAGGATCTCCACCGGATTTTCCCTCTCCTTGACCAGCCCGTCTTCCTTGAGTTTGGTGTTCTCAGGATGGAATATTAGAGGTATTAGGGAAATAAAACCACCTGTTTCTTCCTGCAATTTCCTCAATTGGTAAAGGTGTTTTGCCTTATGCTTCGTCTCTTCAATATGGCCGAAAAGCATAGTGGCGTTGCTCTTGATTCCCAGCTCGTGGGCAGTCCGCATGGTCTTCAGCCATTCACTGCTGGTATCCTTGTGTGGGCAGATCACTTCCCTTATCTCATCGTCCAGTATTTCGGCACCGCCTCCGGGCAGCACCTGCAGACCTGAACCCTTGAGCCTGTCCAGAACCTCTTTAACACTCACCTTCTCTTTATTGGCCATAAAATTGATCTCAGTTGCCGTCAACGCCTTCAAAACAACTTCCGGGTATGTGCTCTTTATTTCGTGGAACAAGTCTTCAAAATATTCTATGGTCACATCGGGGTTGTGAGAGCCCACAATGTGGAGCTCCGTCACACCCAGATCTGCGGCTTCACCTACTTTACTCAGAACTTCCTCTTTTGACATGAAATACGCATCATCATCCCCTTTATCCCTATAATAGGCGCAGAGTGGGCATTTGGAAACGCAAATATTGGTATAGTTGAGATGTCTATTGATAACGAACATCCCCAGATCATTATTTAAAGAGTTGGCCCTGACCCCCAGTTCGTGCAAATCGAGATTGAACAGGTTTTTTATCTCTTCTACTTTCACACTTTTTTCTCCATAAATGCTGTTTTAAATTTTTTGAATGTGGATAGTCTTTCTCTCCGGTATTCAGAAACTTATTTATACATTGACAAATGTCAATATATCAATATGTCAGAATGGCTTACCATCTTTAAGGCACTGAGCGATGAGACCAGATTCAAGATCGTGAAGTTCCTGCTAGACGGGGAAAAGTGTGTATGTGAGATTATCCCAGAGACGGGAAGAACTCAATCCACCGTATCCATCCAGCTGAACAAACTGGAGACCATGGGCATCTTAACCTCCAGAAGAGAGGGTAAATCAGTTTACTACAGAATATCCAACCTTAGAGTGAGCAAACTACTTGATTACGCCCACTGGATGGGTCTGGAGAGGAGAAAGATCGAGTGGTATCCTCAAATCGACGAGGATAAGTGTAACGGATGTGGATTGTGTATCGAGGGTTGCGAGAGAGAAGTTATGGATTTAGAGCCCGGACAGGATAATGCTGTGGTGGTGAACCCCTACAACTGCAAGGTGGGCTGCACCACATGCAGTGTTTACTGTTTGCGGGATGCGATCTCCTTCCCTGATAAAGAGTATGTTAGACAGCTTATCCAGGAATATGAGCTGGCAGAAAAAGCCAGAAGCAAAAGAAATGAAATTGAGGAGGTGTTGTGATGAAAATAACGGTTGTAGGAGCCGGATGTCCCTCTTGTGAAGCCCTTTACGATAGAGTGAAAAAGTTGAAGGAAGAGAAAGGCATTCAGGCTGAAGTAGAGTATAAGGATGATATGAACGAGCTGATACAGAGAGGAATACTGAGCAGCCCTGCCCTGCTGATCGATGATGAGCCGGTGTACGTGGGCATGCCCAAGAATGATGAAGAGCTGCTCTCACTGATCCAGAAATAGCAAAAAACAGAAGCGGGTAAAACAGTAATGAAGGATAAACATATTTTTTTATTGATCTTAGCTCTTTTTGGGGCATTTTATTTTATGCCTGTGGATTCTCCAGTATTTTCTGAGGCAGTTCTCAGTGGATTTGAGCTCCTCCACGAATATGCTAACCAGCACGTTCTCACCTGCCTGGTCCCTGCTTTCTTTATTGCAGGTGCCATCAGCGTGTTCATGAAAAAGGATGTCATAATGGAGTACCTGGGGGATAGAGGGAGACGCTCCGTTTCTTATCCTATTGCCTCCGTTTCCGGTTCAGTGCTGGCGGTGTGCTCCTGCACTATCCTGCCGTTGTTCGCTGGAATCAGAAGTAGGGGAGCTGGACTGGGACCGGCAACCACCTTCCTGTTCTCTGGCCCAGCCATCAACATCGCTGCCGTGTTCCTCACCATAAGTGTTCTGGGGGTGGAGATAGGGATCGCCAGAATAGTCTTTGCTGTCTTTCTGGCTATTCTGGTGGGACTCTCCATGGAGCTAATATTCAGAGAGAGAAGCCAGGAAGGCAAACTCTACTACCAGCAGGAAGAAGGAGTTAATGCTGGAAAACCCGTTCTCCTCGCTTTCTTCTTGTCCATGGTGGCCATTATTGTTGTAGGCGGCCTGCAGATAGGAATCATCAAATATGGATTGATGCTGGCACTGGTCCTGCTAATAGCCTTAATAGCGGTGACCTCATTTGACAGAGACAAGAATAAAAGCTGGCTGGGTGAAACATGGTATTTCACCAAGCTGTTGATACCGTACCTGTTCATAGGTGTTTTCGTTGCGGGATTTATCACCCCAATACTACCTCAAGAGCTGATCGAGGGTGTGGTGGGGAGCAATACCGTAACGGGTAATTTGATAGCTTCTGTACTGGGTGCATTCATGTATTTCTCCACCCTGACGGAGATACCCATACTGCAGGCCTTCATGGCTAAAGGAATGTCCAAAGGTCCGGCTCTGGCACTCCTGCTGGCAGGGCCCAGCCTTAGCCTGCCCAACATGCTGGTAGTGAGAAAAGTCCTGGGGAATGAAAGGACAGCAGTTTATGTGGTGCTTGTAGTATTCTACTCCACGATTGCGGGACTGATCTTCGGCTCCCTATAGACTCTATAACCTTAAATATAGATTAAAACCGAATTACAGTTTGTTCATTATCCTGGTCAGTATGTCTTTGTCCTCCAGTAACCCTGCGGGGGGCTCGACCACTTTTTTCAGTCTGAGAGGAACACAGTCCATTCTATATGCTGAACCGCCTGTTTCCACTCCTGCAACAGCACAGGGGATAAATACTCTGGCTATTTGTGTGGTCAGGCATTCGTAGGGGTCGATGACGATAACAGGTATTTTAGACAGGTATTTGACCGAAGATTTGGGAAAATGAGCAACGGGATCAGACGAAATAATTAGGGCGGCGTCAACCTCTTCATGCTGCAAAACTGAAGTGGCATCCGTCTCTCCGGGGTTATACCATGGGTAGCCTTTGGAGAAGTCCACAGCATAGGGATACCCTGTTTGCCATGCAGCGACCTCATTAAATCCGGTGACATTGTAATGTCCTCTCATGGGCATGATGCTGAATTTGGTGAACCGGTTAAGGTCTCTTGTCAGACTTATTGCCTCAGAGATGTTCTTGTGCTTTCCATAGCTCATTGTGAGACCTACTCCGAAGAATATGATACCGAACTGGCAGGATTTTATCTTTTCCACGAGGTTGATCAGTGTCTGCTTGTCCACACCGCCAACCCTTTCGTGAGGGATATCGCCAGAGTTCAAAATGGTTCTCAAAGCGTTGAGGACCTCGTAATCCCTATTGGGCTCAACTTTGATGAACTGGTCGGCAATGGTCGCGGACTCAGTTTCTCTCACATCGATCACTATCATTTCCCTGTCCAACTTTCCCCTTTCTCTGAACCTACCTCTGGGGTAGTGAGTGTATCTGGAAGCGTGTCGAGGGTGAGCGTGCATTACATTGGAACCCCAGTATATTAACAGGTCGGCCCTATTCTTTACTTCACCCAGGGTTACGGAGGGAAAACCTACGTCCTGGACAGCAATTATGCTGGGGCCGTGGCAGACCGAGGACGTGCAGTCCACCACTCCGCCCAACCTCTCTGCCAGCTCGACTCCCACTTCTTGTGCTTCGCAGTTGGTGGAAGAGAACCCGTATAAGAGGGGTTTCTTGGATTCTCGCAGTATTCTGGCGGCTTCTTCCGTAGCTTTCTCTATATCAACGTCTTTTACTTCTTTGTTCCTTATGAAAGGACTGGTTGGTCTTTTGTGGGTGATGCCCATGAACTTCTCTACACCCAGACTGCATGCCTCTTCTATATTCTCTATGCGGTTATCTTCTACGTTGATTACAATATCATCACATAAGGCTCCGCAAAATGGACAGATAACATCATCGATTCTCATTAAGCATCCTCCCGATGAGCTGTTTGGCATCCAGGACTTTTTCATCAGTCTTCTCCACCCTGATTTTAAACCCTTTAAACGCTGGCATGCCTGTGGAATCCGTCCCCTCAGAGACAATGGCATTAGCCCACGGACCCAGAGGGATGAATGCGATCCCCTTGTCTATACTCGAGGATCTGGCGTAAACCACTACATCACCTTCCTGAGTGGAAACCTTAACTGTACCATCGTCCTTTACTCCTAAGGTGGCCATGTCTTCTTCATTCAACTCGCATATTGCCGTATAGCCCATATACTCACTGGAGAGCTTGGACTCTAAAGTCTCTCCCTGACCGACCGTCCTTCCGGTTACCAAGGTTAATTCTATTTGATTTTTATTCATACTTTGTCGGCTCATTAATTGCATTCAACTTAATTGTGACTATAGGAAGTTAAATCTAATTTTAAAGACTTCCAGGCAACATTTTCAGTTTTGCGTCTCCAAATTAACGTTTTGAAGCAAACTGCAAGCGGTCTTTCGTGCCATATTATATAAAATATTTGCCCTAACTAGCATGATTTATAATGTATTTTATTTCATTATTTATTTTAAATAAAATACCCGGCACTGATTGCAGTGATTGGGCCAATAATTAAACAATTTTCAATACTATATGAGAAGTTATTTGTTAACCTGAATTGAATAAAAGTCATAATCATCAAAAAGGTTTTATTATTTGAATGAGTAATAAACTATTGCTATGCAAACCTTCTCCAAAATAGAAATGGACATTGATGAATTTGAAATAGTGATGCAAAACATTGATTCTTGGGAAAGGAAAGTTAACGCCAAGTTCATCGAAGCCAATATAGATGAGCATAAGGCTGAGATCAAATTCATCCCTGTAGCTACTACGGGCTTTTTTATGTGGGTCTTTGAGGGAGAGGATAGGCCCAAGTTGATGGCCGAGCTGGTTATAGAATCCAGAGTGGGTTATATCGATCTAGAAGAGTTCGCCGAGTTCGATGAAGAGTTGTTCAATAAGTTAAAAACCTCTTTAGTCAATGAAAATGATGGAGAGAGCCATGATGGCCGCTATTTCCCCCGATCCCAAAAAAGCATTGAACTATTCGACATCTTAACCAGGACAGCCAGATGGGAAACCAATCCTGTAGCTTGATGGCGAACTTGAGAGTTTATTTTATAGTGGTAAAGACTTTGTAAGAAAGAACCAGTGTCACCAGAACAGGGACATAAAACAAAGCAAGTATTGAAAAAAAGCCCAGAAGATCTGTCAAAGTGGTACCAATTAGGGTTGTATATCCAACGGTGACTATGATAAACCCGAAAATACAAATTAAAAATGGAACAATTAATTTATTGAGCAGCCCTATTATATCCAAAAACTTATCCAGATAACTGGACATAAAAGAAATATATTCCAATCATTATTTATAACTTTCATTAAGCATAATCATCAATTGATAACCACCAACTGGGAAGCTCGACCACCAAATGGTATTTTACTCCGCTCAAACTTTATTCTATATTCTTTATTCTTTATCTGAGGCTGTCGCTTAACTTCAAGTTTTTAACACTTTATAATTTATTGTGGCCGGTTTGTTAGTTCCTTCAGGCCTACACCATATTTTAGTAAAAATAAAAAAAGTTAAGGTTTTTTGGTGGGTAATCTCTTACTTCTAACCCCTCCGTCGGAATCAAAATAAATGATTCTTCTTTTGGCACCTCTTCTGTTCTTAGATTGGGCCATCACCCACAACTCCAACCAGCTTACAGTACTAGGTTATTTTGATGATTAATAAAAGTTATACAATCCAGCTGGTCACTATAACCATGGGTGAATAGTGATGACTTAACTCAAGCTTTTAGCTTATTATACTAGGTGGCTTATTATCAGTCCATGCAAACTCTTTATTGAACCCTTTTATCCTAGCTCTGTCCTGATACCAACAAAGAGAGGCCCTCTAACGTCTATTTTATGGTTATTGGAGATTATGTATTTCCTCACGTTGTCCTGGAGTTTCAGGTTTATGTCCGAAAGCCCCTCCACTATTCTGGCTCTCACTTCGGCCTCTTCGTCGGCTGCAGCAGCATCTTCTATCCTTTTGGCAGCGAGGTGGGCGAAGGCATCAATGTATCTCATGTTGGTGGTGATACCGTGGTCGAAGTATCCTCTCCATTTATCTGTTCGGGGCAGTCCATAGACACTTCCCTCATAGACCACCACTTCATTGGTGTATGCTGGTCCACAGAGCTTGGTGTTCTCTTCTTTTTCAGTAACGTATACCTTAACCTTTTTGCCGTAAAGCTCTCCCTCAAAGGCCAGAAACTCGCAGGGACTCTTCTCGCTTGCGTGCTCTTCAGCGGTAGCTATAATTTTTTCCGCAATTCTCAGACCTGTGGTGGTCTGGGGCACCTCAGACACTTTTATGGCCCGGGCGATGTCCATGTCGTTCAGCTCTATTTTATGGAAGAGCCAGGGATATACCAGCTCCCTAACATCGGATTGCTCCCCCATGACCATGGCCAATCTCTCCACACCCAGCCCCAGATTCATCACCGGATACTCGATATTGTACTGGGAAAGAGCTGTGGGAGAATATATTCCGAAGGTGGCTATTTCGATCCATCCGTCGCTGTATTTGGTGTTGGAGCCCACTATACCGGGGTGAAAGGCAAAGACCTCTGTCTGTGTCCCGGGAATGTAGTATTTGCTCCTCTTCTCGTCTGCCTTGAACTTGAACTTCTGAAAACCGAACTGCCTCAACAACGCCTCCGAAACAGCTTTGCCGTCGTCAACGCTCACATCCTCATCTACAATCGAGCAGCTGGCGGAGAAGTAGGTGTAAAGTCTGGCAGCGTCCTCTCCCTGCTCTTTTCGGAAACATCTGTCTATGCTGAACAACCTTATGGGCAAGGGAAACTTATCGGCTATCTTGCTTAAAGTGATGAACCATCCAGCGGTCATGTGGCTTCTGAGGGTGAGATTGCTGGACTGGGGTTTGATCTCTTTAAATTCAGGGAACACTTCATCCAGGATCCTCACCGCTTTGGTATCTTCAGTGTTCAGGGTTTCGGCCATCTCGAAGCTGAGGTCGTCCCCCTCCAGCGTCCCCTTCTTGAAGGAGTGGAATATCTCCTGCAGCTGGTCAACTTCTTTATTCTCGATCTTTCTGCCTATGATGCTCTCGATATTTTCTATTCTGTCTGAAGAGATACCTATATTTGGTCTGGGGAGTGATGCCAGGTAATAACACCTGTCCAGGACGGCTAAAGCCTCCTTACCGAACTGCTTCTTGATATGCCTATCTTCGATGATAAGAGGATTCACAACTTCTTTAAAACCTATGGACATGTAGGCTCTTCTTAAATCGTTGATGGTCTTGAACAGGGGGTGTGCTTCCCCCACTGGGTATCCGTAACGGGGAAAGGTCTTATTGGGCTCTCGGGAAGAAATTACTTCTCGACCCCTGTGCCAGGCATTTTCAAAATCATCCTCAGTCAATTCCCTGAATTTTTTAGAGTCAAATTTCATAATCTACCTCTGATGAGTGGTTATTTACTTTTTTCTTCCCTTCTATAATGGATTGATCGTTCTCTCCATATTATATTATAAAATATTCACTCCGGATTTTTTTGGGGTTTAACTAAGAGATGGGAATTAAAACTTATTATATATAAGAATATATTTCTAAACCAACACATTTAAATAACAGTTTTAGGCTCACCTAAATCCGGTGAAAATCGCTCTGGTAGGTACACCAAACGTGGGAAAGAGCCTGATATTCTATCACCTGACGGGGAAGTATGCCACCGTGTCCAATTATCCCGGTACGAGTGTAGACATAACCAAGGGGAATGTCAAGGGTATGGACGCCTCACTGGTGGATACGCCAGGGCTTTACTCCTTTATCACCATCACAGAAGAAGAGAGAGTTACCAAGAAAATCCTTTTCGACGAAAGACCGGATGTAGTTGTTCATGTGGTCGATGCCAAGAACATTGAGAGAAAGCTCCCTCTAACATTACAGCTCATCGATGCTGGCTTCAACACTATTCTGGTCCTCAACGCCATGGATGAAGCTGAAAGGCTGGGAATGGAGATTAACGTCGATGTGCTTCAACTGAGATTGGGAATACCGGTGATACCCACTATAGCTACCCAGAAGAAGGGAATTGGGGAGCTAAAAGAAGCTATAAAGAAAACCCACAAAAGTTCCAAGAGAGAGTTGATCAAGTTCAATGCGGGAGTGGAAAAGAGCATAGCCGATATTGTTTCAATGCTCCGTAATGATTACCCCATTGAAAGGGAATTCCTGGCCCGCATGCTCCTCATGGGAGATAGAGATGCCCAGGAGATGATCGAGGAAGAAGAGGAATATAATAAAATCCTGGGATACGTAGAGGAGATCGCCACCAGATACCCCCACTCGCTATCATATGAAATAGCCATGCAGGTGGAAAATGCTTCTTCCCGTATCTTGAGCGGTATTATACACTATATAAAGCCTGAAAAAGGAAGTCTGATGGAAAAGCTCAGTGAGTGGTCCATGAACCCTATTGCTGCTATCCCCATGGCTATGGCGGCACTCGCTTTACTTTACATATTTGCCGGGATCATTGGAGCTCAGATCCTGGTGGATCTGCTGGAGAACCTATTTGAGGATTACATAAATTCGCCTCTTAACGATATTCTTCAGGCCTACGTCCCTTATTCCTGGTTGAGGGAGTTGATCGGGGGGGACTTCGGGATAATAACTCTGGGATTGAGGTATGCTTTTGCCATAATACTCCCCATAGTCAGCATCTTCTTCTTCATCTTCTCCATAATCGAGGACTCGGGCTACCTCCCCAGGTTAGCCATATTGATGGACAGGCTGTTCAAGATGGTGGGCCTCAGCGGTAAGGCAATAATCCCCCTCATTCTGGGTCTGGGTTGCGGGACCATGGCCACCATCGTCACCAGAGTGCTGGAGACTAAGAGAGAACGAGTGATAGCTACATTGATGCTGGCAGTGGGGATTCCCTGCTCCGCTCAACTGGGAGTTATACTGGCTATCGCCCCCAGTTTAGGGTTTATGGCCCTGTGGGCATCCATAATACTTGCTGTACTGCTCATAGTAGGGTTTCTTGCATCCAAGTTCATCACAGGGCCCACATCGGCTTTCATAATCGAGATACCTCCCCTCAGGGTTCCCGAGCTGGGTAATGTGGTTACCAAGACCCTTACCAGACTGGAATGGTATTTCAAGGAGGTCATCCCCATATTTATTGTGGCCAGCGTGTTCATCTGGGTAGGGAGATTAAGTGGGGTTTTTCAAGCGCTGATAGATGTGATCGCTGTTCCCACATCATTGATAGGACTGCCAAAAGAAGCTGCAGTGGTGTTCCTTTTCGGATTCTTTAGAAGGGATTATGGGGCTGCGGGGCTTTTTGACCTGGCAAATCAGGGGTTGCTGTCTTATCCCCAGATAGTGGTGGCCATGGTTACCCTTACCCTTTTTGTTCCCTGTATCGCCCAGTGTCTGGTGATGATCAAGGAGAGGGGGATGAAGATTGCCATGGGGATTTTCTTCCTAGCAATCTTTATTGCCTTTGGAGTAGGATATTTAACCCATAACGCCTTCAATTTGATAATGTGAGTGATTTGAATGAAATTAGAAGATAAAGTACAAAAATCTGATTTGAATGAGCAGGTGGAGAACGTTCTGAAGAACGTGTGGATAAGGATCTATGAAGAGAGGAAAGAGTCTCCTATATCGGATTTTGATCAGAGCTCCATTGAAGAGCTCATCTCTAAAGACTATGCCCACAAGGAGAATGGAGAAGTTAAGCTCACCCGGGAAGGGGAGAGGGCCGCCAGAAAGATAGTAAGACTTCATAGATTGGCGGAACGTCTTCTGAGTGATGTTCTGGGCATTTCAGAGAACGATACGGAGAGATCGGCATGTCTCTTTGAGCATGTCCTGAGCGAAGAAGTGGAGGAAGCTATATGCACACTTCTGGGACATCCTACAATTTGTCCCCACGGCAGAAAGATTCCCGAGGGCTCTTGCTGTCTACAGGGAGCGAATCAGGTAGAAAGATTGATCTTTAGGGTCAGCGAACTCAATCCGGGGGATGAGGGAGAAGTAAAGTATTTGCTGGCTGAAGATGTAATTCTGCAAAAAATAATCTCTGTGGGGATGCTGCCAGGCAAGAGATTCAAGGTGGTCCGCGTATTCCCGGCTTACGTCATTCAGATAGGAAATACCAACTTTGCCATCGACAAATCCATAGCAGATACAATTTACGCCCTCAAGCTCTGATAACCTAAAATCAAAAAAGTTTTAAAAGCATTCACTACTGCCAAGCTATGAACTTGATTTTACTTGGTGCACCGGGTGCAGGTAAAGGAACTCAGGCGAAAAGTATTGTAGATAAATATGGTATACCCCAGATTGCTACCGGAGACATGCTTCGAGACGCTGTAAAAAAGGGAACAGACCTGGGAAAAAAGGCTAAAGAGTATATGGACAAGGGCGAGCTTCTTCCTGATGAGATTGTTATTGGGATTGTTAAAGAAAGATTAAAGCAAGATGACGCCCAGAAAGGATTCATACTTGACGGTTTTCCCAGGACCATAAAGCAGGCAGAAGAGCTGGATAATATACTCTCAGAGCTAAATATGGAGCTGGATGCGGTCATAAACGTAACAGTACCTGAAGATGAAGTGGTGAGAAGGATAGTCAATAGAAGATCCTGCAGGAACTGTGGAGCTGTGTATCATCTCATCTACAAGCCTCCCAATGAAGAAGGAAAGTGTGATTACTGCGGAGGAGAGCTCTATCAGAGAGACGATGATAAAGAAGAGACTGTAAGAGACAGGTACAACGTTTACAGACAGCAAACAGAACCTCTTATTGAGTATTATAGTAAACAGGGTCTGGTGAAGAACGTTGATGGAACCAAGAACATCGACGAAGTAACCCAAGATGTAATGGATATACTGAAAAATCTTGAGAACTAATACATTTAATTCACTTTTTATATTTTTATTTAAAAGATAATTATTTATTTTTAGAGGATTAGAGTTTTAAGTTATTCCATATAACTTTATAATATTAACTTAATCTTCCAAATATAGAACAGTAATTGAACCAATCTAAGATAAGTGTATTAAATTTTATTTTGATAAACCAACAAAATCTTCTAACTCTTTGAGATCTTTCTCAGTTCTTTTGAGCTCTTCTCTCTTCTTCTCAACGAGCTCATTTACTCTCTCTTTCAGATCAAGGGTGAGTTTGTAAGTTTTAAGAGGTCTACCTTTACCTTTCTTTTTCAATTCTCGTTCTTTAATCCAACCCCAATCTTTAAGCTCTTTCATTGCGAGACTAACCTCTGGCTGTCTTAGATTGGCGGCTCTTTCTATATCCCTGGAGATTGCTTCTCCAGTTTTTGATAAGAAAACAACAACTTTAGCAATGTTCTTATTTAATCCAGCCTCAGAGAGTAGTTTAACAACCTTCTCCTCCTTATCTGAGAACTCTTCAACCACGATAACACCTCATTATTTTGAATATCTGAAGTTATACTGAAGATATATAAATTTTTTTCCATTTTGATATTTATTTAATTCAAATGGATTGACAAAACTATATAATAATCTTTAAAACTGTAATAATCAATTTATAGTTATTCCGGTATATTAGTATTGCCCCCTTAAACCCTACGCCTACGCCCCACATAATACCCTCTGCCCTCTACCTTATACCCTGTACACACAACTCCACCATAACATTCATAAGTCATAGAACAATAATTGTTGTTTGAAGGAAAAATAAAAGCCAAAGCCGAAGTGGCCTAGCTGGTTGGGGCGCTTGACTCATAATCAAGAGGTCCGGGGTTCAAACCCCCGCTTCGGCATATAATAACCTTCGAATTGTCTTTTTCCTTTTACTACCTTTAGAACTAGTATTCAGATTTCGGATCTGTTTCAAATCAGCCTTCGGTCGATAACATTACATATGATTATTATATAATTTTACATCAAAATTAGTATTTTGATAACTAAACCCACCAGTACCGAATAGGTAACGTTGGCCATTGTTCCTGCTAGGTAATATAGAGAGTTACTGCTAATGTCCTCCTTGCGGACGATAGTTTTTGCTGCAAACAATATTGCTAGTGCAGTGTAGGCATTGAGAAGAATGAAAGTTATAACCAGTATGTTCTCGCATTTTCCTACTATGAAACCAGTATCGAGTACGTCTTTGCTTATCATTTGTTTTATACTTTCTTTTGAGGCCATGTTCAGAGAAACATTAACTACTACTCCACTGGTAAGGATTAGCCAATAATATCCAGCCACTACAATCGCAATTCCATCAATGTTAAATTCTCGATCATTTGAATCCCTTTTGATGTCTTTGAGCATAGTCTTTTATGATATACTTTAATTTCTCTCCGATGATTTTGAGTTCGCTCCACATCAATCGGTTGAGCGTTTTGGATATGGACTGTTGTGTCACCCCCAGATTTTTTGCTGTTTCGTATTGGTTCTCGGTTTTTTCGTTCTCTTGAACTATTTGGTGTTGTCTTTCTGTCCAATCTTTCTTTAGCAATAAAATCAAGTTGATCTGGTTGGTTATTGCGGTGTCAATGATTTTATCACCTACCGCCATATCGAACATCAGATTTGATTTTTTGAGCTTCTCCATGACCCCTGATGCCGTATAGAATGCGGTTCCATCCATCTTTGCAGTATCTCTAGTATCTAGAGCGGTAGCTAAATAATCAAAAACTAAAGCAAAACGCATTAGTTTGGGATGTATCTCTGCCTGTATTGTACTTACGATCTGGAAAATATTGGACATATAGAGTAAAACTCCTCCAATCTCATCTTTTCCTTTTAAAATTTTTAATTCAGCGCGTATATCTTCAGCGAAATCGGAATTGACTTTTTTGCATGCAGCTGTAAGTCTTTATTGTTGTTTCTACGAAAAACAAATTTTTTAAGTTGTTATCATAAATTTAGTATCGAATAGGAGTGGCTCAGAAAGATTAGATTTAGCAAAACATAATCAGTACATCGTAAAGTAATAATATTAGCAGGGCTTTAGAATATTTATGGC
>CAZQTT010000018.1:2623-35892 GCA_964596255.1 uncultured archaeon | reverse complement strand
CAAAACAACTGAACATCTCTGTGCTGAAGGGGTCTATAGATAATCTTGTTCTCACGACACTCTAAGTATATAAATCCAAATTAATATCTTTTATTAAAAGGCATGCTTGCGCGCCGATATTGCTATATGGTCATTATAAATGTTTTTTAACATCCAGATAGTTCATTTCTCTAAAATACTTCTCAAGAAGGTAATTAATCAAGTCACTTATGATCAAACCTTTTTCTTTCAAGATATCATAGTAAATGCTTTCAATCCATACAGTCTTCTTGAGCCTACGTGACTTTCTGGTAGCAATTAGATAATAAGTCAGATTCATATTGTCTGTTAACTGAAATGTGGATTTAGATTCCGGATTCATAACTGACCCCCCAACCAGCTGGTTATAGTTGAATATAATAAATCCAACCAACTTTAAATGATTTTTGTTTTAGCATGCCATATAGCATGCTATTTTTTGTGGTGAGCAAAATAATTGCTATTTTAGTCGGCTTCTCCTTCCCGTTCCATTTCTCTAAGTCCTGCTCCTCCTTTGGATTCTATTAGCTGGAGATACTCTTTTAACATTCTGGGGAATTTGGATGCGTCCACAAACCTTAACCCCATCCTCTCGCTCCATTTTCTTATTCCTGCATCACTACTTACTACACCTGCTTCCAGCTCTTTTGCCAGGAGCAGGACATCCAGGTCAGGTGAGCTATCCAGTATCCCCTGCCTTAAAGCAGTCCTGTACTTATCTCTGAACTTGCCCACCAGTTCACCCACTTCCTTTTGGACTTCTTCCTTCCCGTTCAGTTTGGAAGTGACGGCAGAGCTTTCCCACACAAACTCCTCCGCTACCCTTCTTCCCCTATTGATCTTCTGCCTAACGCTGAGAACGTAATCGTGGAAGATTGCTGCAGGGATTTTTACTTCATATCTGTTGGGAGTCTTTTTTACCACCCAGGTATCCAGTTTGAGAAAAACGTCATCTTCACAATTGCTTTTATGCAAAAAGCTGGTAAGCTCTCCATAAACCGTGGGGAATGGCACATAGCAACTTATCTCCAGCTTCAGCCTTGCCTGGGCGATGAGGTCCATTATATCCATTGCAGATTCGCACACCGATTCATAACCTTCTTTATCTCTTAATCCTGTATCCGTAATAGCAGTGGTGTCCAGAATAAACCTCTGCCTCATTCTTTCACCAGATGAATATATGTGTGGTCTTTATGATAGGGATCGAGCCTTCCCTGCTTGATTATATTGAATTGAGATGAAAGTTTTTCAACTACTTCTTCAAATACTTCTTCCGGCTCAACAGTAGAATCAATACTTCTCGCTTTAACCATTATCAGCCCACTTCCCTTAGCCTTCAGAAACATATTGGCATTCATGGTAAATATTTTTAACTGTTCTTTATGGGCTATGTCCTGATAGACAAAATCTACCTCTTCAACTATTCCGTTATAATTCCACGGTTTAGAAGCATCTTCAAGAAGAGGAATTATGTTTTTTCTTTCCATGGCCAGCTCCAAGAGCTTGGAGAACGGCTTTGGGGAGTATTCCACAGCATAGATTGCCCCCTCATCGAATACATCAGAAAGGTGGCTCAATGTGGTTCCACTTGCCGCTCCCAGATATAATACATTCCACCTCGGCTCCAGCTGGGGCAAGTAACCGTTTAGAGCCATGGCAGCAAATTTGCTTCTCCATGCTACCCATTCCCTCAGGTCATCGTGTTTCTTTTCACCATAATATGGGGGATAGCTGCTTTTGGTCGTCAGGGACTTATAACCACTCTTTTCTATCAGGTATATGTTGGGTGCTATCTGTTCGTTTCTCACGGGAGCAGCTCCTTGAACCTGTTTTCAGCACTTTCTACGATCTCTGGATGGAATTCGCCCTTGAAGTAGTCCAGTTTGGCTGCAATAGCGATCTTAGCGGCCATGAAGCGGGACATCTTTCCCCTTTTTTCTTTGGGAAGATTCCTTATGTACTTGTGTTGAAAGATAACTCCATGCTTCGGCATTCTGGCAGGTTTTCCCTTCTTCATCCTCGATTTAGCCCTGAACAGGCTTCTTTCTGCGCCCAGAACCTGAATAACGCTGGAAGGCAGCATTGCAAGTCTTTCTAGACTACTTGCTTTTTCCAGCAGCCTGGCTGTAATTACGGAGCCCAGAAGCTCGGTGAGATTGGGTGCTATCTTCTCTAAATTCTCCTCAATTTCTTGTTCCAAAATTTTTCGCAGGTTATACAGCTCTTCAATGTGGTCTTTTAGCTCGTCCGTTGAACCACTGGATTTTATCTCCACCACGTCCCTCCACTTCTCGGTCAAGAGGTTGATGCTCTCATCCAGCTGGTCCAGGGACTTCAACAGCGTTATTATGTATCTATCCTCTCTTTTGAGTTGTTTTTCAGCCTTCTGCTTACCCACATTGATGGCAGTCTTCCTCAATAACTTATAATACTCTTCTACAGAGCCAAAGGCCTTACATCCCAGTTCAGGGAGTGAATAAGGAGGTGCTTGATTATTTCCTGCGTTGAAAAAGGATAGAGACAGGTCTTCACTAACTCTAACTCCCTCGTCGTCTACTTCTCCAAACCACACATTCCACTTTTGATTTTGGTCTTGGGTTTTGTCCTGGCTCATTCTACTACCTCTACCTGTATATCAGCACCTTTATTTCTGGCTGTGGTAATAATTTTTTCACAATCCAATCCCTTATCCTGGAAGTATTTCACCGCGTATTTCTGTATTTCTTTGGAGTTAGTATCTGTAATGGCGTATATTGTTGGACCTGTGGAGCTCATCCCCACTGCCGGTGTTAGCTCTCTAAGGTTCTTCAAGACATCCCATATCATACTCCCATACTGGTCAACCTCCGCCTTCTTGAATCCCAGGCCCTGAATACTCCACAGTGAATCCCCGAACTCATCAAGGTCGCTCTCCATTACTGACGGTATCATTTTCATTAAAATGAGATGAGATACCTTCCTCACATCTTCTATTGGTACGGGGCAGTGCTTCTCAAAAAGACTTACTTCATCAGCACCAGAGAATCCGGTTAAATCAGGAGTTACCGCCACAACTCTCCACGAAGGGAAATCCTGCCTGGAGGTCACGGGGGGCGGAGAAGCCTTGCTGGCCGAGGAAGGCGTGAAACCGGGTTTCTCTCTGGTGGAGTGCCCTCCGTCAACGATAAACCCGCCTGTCTCAAAGGCTGCAACTCCTATCCCTGAAGTGCCGCCCCTTCCGGTTAACTCTGCGATTTCTCTAACACTCAAGTTGAGGTCAAATAACCGATTATAGACCTCTCCAATAGACAGGGAGATCTGGGTACCGCTGCCCATGCCTACGTGACCCCTATAATCTGATAACACTTCTATAGAGGCGTTATGGCCTGTTAAGTGCTTGAATTTTTGCGGTACAGATTTAAACCTATCAAGATTAACTATATTACCACTCAGGGACTCTTCCCTAGACCTATAACCTCTAATCTCGATGTGAGGCTCTTCAATCGCAATACCTGCCCCGCCATCAACTCTTCCAATTTCTGCATTCAAATCGATAAGAGTGAGATGAATTCTGGAAGGAGTCCTGATTTTAATACCCATTCTTTAACCACTAATCAGAGATTATTTAAGAAGTTTGTCTATGGAGGAAGGAAAAATGATTACTAATATGTAGTTGGAGTAAAATATATTCAGATGAAATTCAGTTCCAAGTAGGCTTTGACAAGCCGTTAAGATAAAAAAGAACTGATCTAAGAGAAAAAGTCCAGAGTAGTAGTTGTATCCTTATCCTTATCTTTCTTCTTATTTCTATTTTTCTTGCTTTCATCCTTCTCCTTCTCCTTCTCCTTCTCCTTCTCCTTCTCCTCTCCCCTCTTTTCCTTTTCTTCATTCCCTTTTCTAATTTCCTCTTTTGATTTATAGGTCTGAAATGGGGATTCCTCTTTTTCTTCCTTTTCTTCTTGGTGCTCCTTGATTTCTTTCAGGGATTCCATCATCTCTTCGGCTCTTTTTTCATCTCCCAATATGAGTGTCAGGTCTTCTTCATCGAATTCATAAAAGGCGGCTATCCCGGCAGCCTTCTCCGTATCCAGTCTGGTGAGGAGCATTGACACAGGGTAATACATTTCGGAGTAGGCCGATTTTTTGGACAGGTGGGATTTTTTACCGATCTTGGCCAGGATCTTGTCCAGCTTGGTCCTGCGGGATTTGGTCTGGAATAGCTTTTTCCATACTTCCGGACGTCTGTACTTGGTGAATCCTCCTCTTTCTTCATCTTTGACCTGCTGCACACCTGCTGTGATCAGATAACCGGCGTACTTCCACATTCTGTAGTATTGCCTTCTTCTCACTCTGCCCAGAAAGATATCTGCGTTGGACAGGACCATATATCCCCTGAAAAGCTCTTCGCCAGAGTAGTCCAGGGGCAGATTTTCTTCCATCCACGCTATAAGGTCTTCAGGCGTCTCATCCAGCTGCATGGAATCGTAATAAACCTCTGGATCCAGCTTCTTGAAAACCTTGACCAGAACCTTGAATATATCGCCTTCTTGAGTTCTTTTCGCCAGCTTAACGTCTTCAGCCTTGATCTTGGTCTTCTTACGGGCTATAGCCTGAAGATCATTGATAGCAGCCCTCAGATCTCCTCCAGAGTTATCGGCTATGGCCTTAAGAGCATCCTTATTGGCATCCAGACCTTCCTGTTTAACGATCCTGGAGAGAACGGATGCTATCTGATTGGGAGTTAATCTCCTGAAGGTGACCACTTTACACAGGTTCCTCAAGCTGGGTGATAGCTTGTAGGGCTCGTTGGCGATGAGGATGAATGGCTGAGGGGGGTTTCTCTTCAGGATCTTCCTTAGAGCGCTTTCCCCACCATAATCTTCTCTTCCGTGGATGTTATCCACTTCATCCAGTATAAGCAATCGGTGATTGGTTGTTCCACCCTCGAATACCGAGCTGAATGCGCCTTCTCCCACGATGCGGTTGATGATCTTCAGGTTCCTCTGGTCACTGGCATTCAATTCGGTAGGTTCCCATCCGTAGGTGTTCGCTACAGCCAGGGCAATGGATGTCTTTCCCAATCCCGGTGGACCGGCTAAAAGAAGGGGTTTTTGCTTGTTGCCTTTTTTCCACTCTTCAGCCCAGCTGACGATGGGTTCAACAACTTTTTTCCCCGCAACAACATCATCAATCGTTTTGGGCCGGTATTTCTCCACCCAGAGAAGCCCCTGATTTCCTTCCTCTGAACTCATGACTAACTTTCCTCTGTTTTACTGGATATAAGTATTTGGCCAAAATTTTTAATGCTATTCTACGAATTTACAGGGATGGTGAAAGTTCACATCGAGACCTATGGATGCACCATGAACCAGGCAGATTCCGACATAATGAGGGGTATCATCTCCCAAAAACATCAGCTTGCAGAAGAAGGAGAAGAGGATGCGGACGTAGTAGTGCTGAACACCTGCGGAGTTATCGATTTCACGGAAAGGAAGATCCTGAGGAGGGTTGAAGAGCTAAAACCCGGTAAAAAGGTTGTGGTGGCCGGTTGTCTCCCCAAGATATCCCGGGAAAAGGTCAGAGAGATCTCGGATGTTGTGGTGGGAACCAATGTCTATGATATAGATAAGGCAATTGAATGTGCAGTAAAAGGAGAGAACGCTTCCTTGGTAGATAAAGCTGATGCCGATAAAGCAGGGCTGTGCAGCCTGAAGCGGAGATTAACCAACAACGCCATAGCCATCGTCTCTATCTCTGAGGGTTGTTTGGGTCATTGCACTTTCTGCGCCACCAGGAGGGCGAGGGGAAGGCTCAAGAGCTTCAGCATAGAGAACATTGTGAAGGAAATAGAGGGAACTGTAGAGCAGGGTTTCAAGGAGATACAGTTGACCTCTCAGGATACAGGAGCCTACGGGCTGGATAAGAACAAGTACAGCCTCCCGAATCTGTTATCAGCTATTTCGGAGATAAACGGGGAGTTCAGGGTTAGAGTGGGGATGATGAATCCCGAACACGCTCTCAACAATGTCGAAGAGCTCGTAAGTGCTTTTAAAAGTGAAAAGATATACAAATTCTTGCACGTGCCCGTGCAGAGTGGAGATAACCGGATACTGGATGATATGGGTAGAGATCACTCCGCTGAAGATTTCAAACAGTTCGTCTCCCACTTCAGAAAGAGCTTCAAGGATGTTATGGTATCCACGGATATAATTGTAGGGTTCCCCACCGAAGACGAGGGCTCCTTCCAAAAGAGCTACGAGCTCATAAAAGAAGTTGAGCCCCAAATAGTCAACATAACCCGTTACTCACCCCGACACGGAACTTCCTCACATAGATTAAAGGATATTCCCGACTGGATCAAGAAAGAGAGGTCCAGAAAGCTCACCCGAGTATGTAAACAGATAAGCTACTCAACCAACAGAAGATTTCTGGGCAGTGAACAAAAGGTGCTTGCCACCAGAAACGGGAAAAAAGGGACCATTCTGTCCAGAACCAACTCCTATCGCCCCGTTATACTTCAGAAGGCGGAAATCGGAGAGTTCTATGACGTGAAGATCGCCGATTTCGCGGAGAACTACCTGATAGGAGAGGTAGTATAACCTTAATCCACGAAATTCTTTAAGATTAAATATAGCGTAATCCTGTTTTGCGTTATGAACCATAAGTTGCTCCAATTTCTTGAGGGGGATAATTTTAGAAAGCATCTGGGTGTAGATATAGTTGAGTTAAGGGAAGGGTATGCTTCAGTAGCAGGGACAGTAAGAGAAGAATATACTAATTTCCACAAAACTGTTCACGGCTCCTTTCTGATGGCTATGGCAGATTTTGCTCTCGGTATGGCTGCCAACTCGGATAATGTTAAGAGGTTCGCTGTCACCATCAAGATGGATTTCTACAAACCTGCTTACGCAGGTGATAAGCTTATGGCCGAGTCCCAAAAAGTTCATGGTGGCTGGAGGGTTGGATTTTACAAGACAAGGGTTTTCAAAGGTGGTGAGGTCATTGCCGAAGGTGATGCAGTCTCTTATGGTAAAGGTGAAATAATAAAATAAAGATTGAGGAGCTGAGGAGGATTAAGATTAATGCTGCCGGAAATCGAGGAAATGGTTGCTGAATGGAAAAACTACCTCAAGAAGCGCAGGGGTTATTTGGAGGAAGATCTTGCTCACAACCTTTTTAGAATTGTTACAGTCAATGGAGAAGAGCACGAAATGACTGCAGAGCTCGCGGCAAAACCCAAAGGAGCTAATTTCATTCTACTGAAGTTTGAACGTTCTAACATACCACTGGTGCCTCTGGAGAGAAGGACCGCGGCAATTGCCAGAGTGATCGATTCCACTCCATTCCCATTCGCCGTTCTAACCAGCGGAAGTGATTCCATATTTATAGACTTGATAGAAGTTAAGACGAGCTATGACCAAGACTTCGAAATACCGTCGAGGGCTGAATCGACAGAGATGTTGAAAGAACTAAGTATCCAAAAACTATCTGATGAGGAAAAGGAAAAAGAGGAAAGGATCTTCGCTACTTTCGACTCCCTCAAATGCGAAACCTGCGAAGAGTGACTGTATTCTTGATCGAGTACGCTTTCATGCTAACCAAATTTTCTCCTGTCGTCTCTGAGCCCTCTCTTGATCAAGTAGGAGACAATATAGATGTTGAGCAGGATGAGCAGTACCTGGATGGAGACAAAGGCCTGGTTTTGTTGTGCTATTGATGCTGTGTAGTTCCACAAGAAGTGGAGTGACATAGCTACCAGCAATAGTATGGGAAGAGCTCTGTAGGACCTGTTTTCGGACCTTAGACCATATCCTACTCCTACGGTTGCAGTCCATACTCCGTGGGCGATAGGGGTTAAAAACGCTCTAACCAAAGTTATGCCCGCTCCGAAGCCCATCCCGTAAAAGAGATTTTCAGTAGCTGCAAATCCCAAACCGGCAGCTGTTCCATAGACTACACCATCCATGATTCCATCCATCTCTCCTGCCTTGTAGGGGACTCTCACCACGAAAGCCTTGGCAGGTTCTTCCACCAAAGCCGCGACCAGGGCTACGGTAAGTGCGGTGCTGGGGATGGACTGGAAGATCAAATTCTCCAGAAAAATGGCAATAACTACAGAATTTATTGCTCCGTAGATAAAGGTTAATATTACGTATCTCCTGGGCTCGGGCTCGTATTTATCTTTGTGATAAAAATACCAGAGTAAAGCAATGCTGGGAGCGTATGCCAGAACTGCAATGAGAGCAAGAGTATGCATTGGATTTAGATTATTCTTTTGTTATTAAATTTTTTAGGTTTAAATCTGTAGGAACCTTATCTGGGGGACCTTAGTGTAAAATTTGGAGTAGAGTAATAAGCGTAACCTTTAAGAGTGCAAACCACACCAACCAATTCAGGTGTTATTATGGGAGAAAATATAGAAAATGTTGAAGAAGAATCAGCCCTCAAATCGTTTGTTAATGAATTAATTGATAGAAATAAGGATAAATTGAGCCCCGAAGATTATGGTTCACTCCAAGAAATTACTGAAGATGAAGAATTACTAAAAAAGGTTGTTGAGCTGCTCATAAGTGATGAAGCTTTTTCCCTTCTCAAGCATTTATCGGTTATCGATGAAGACATAGATTACGACAGCGTTAAGGACATTTACACCAACTTTGACAATATAGAGGAGCTTATTGACGAGCTGGCTCAAATAGGGTTGCTTAAGACAGAGAACAGTATAATAGCTTTCTCCTCTCCTGAAGCAAAAGGAGTGTTCCAGGAAGGTAAAAAAGAGTATCATTCTCTTGCATATAAGTATTACTCCAAAAAGGCTGAAGAAAGCGAGAAACCCGATTTCAGGGTCAAGGCACTGCAACACAGTGTAATGGCCGGGCATGTCGATGATGCGGTCAAACTATTCTTTGAATTAAGCGAGGATCCAGGAAAGGATGCTGAAGATATTGCAGAAGCTGGAAATAAACTTATAGAGTATGTAGAGGGACTTAACAAAGGTGAGGTCCTCAAGAGACTGGGAAGCGTCTATTTCGATATTGGGAAGTTGACTAAGGCTAAAGAGCGTTACACTGAGGCCATGGAGCATTATATGGATTACTCCCATCAGGATGCGGAGAAATACATGCCCGAGCTGGCCAAGATCATAAACAACCTGGGAAATGTTTGCAGGTATAAGGGAGATGATGAAGAAGCTGAAGAGCACTTTAAATGGGCGGCAAGGGTGTTTACAGAACTAAAACTGCCTGAGAGTCTGGCAGTTACTCTGGAGAACCTGGGAACATTTTACATGGATCTAAAGAGATATGATGAGGCAGAGGATCTGTTCAAACAGGTTCTTGAGCTGAGAAAAGATGTTCTCCAGGGAGAGAATATTCCCGGGATCGCCACCGGTTACCATAACCTTGCGGCAGTATATAAGTTGCAGGAAAGAGTTGAAGATGCTGAGAACACCTATAGAGAATTGATCGATTTTCTGGACAAGAATGCCTCAGAAAGTGACAGGGCTTTTATCGCTGAAGCCAAGAATGGTCTAGCAGCATATTACGCCAAACTGGGGAGACCAGATGATGCACTGGAGATCGTTCACGATATACTGAAAGACCTGGAGCTCCTTCCAGAGATCAGAACAGGCGTTTACCTGACGGCTGCGAAAGCTCAGGAGCAGAAGGGAGAGAATGAGCTTGCAGCCGACCTTTATATGAAAACTGCTTCACTTTCATTCATACTCTTCAGGACATACGGCATATACATCTCCAATTTCCTGTACTATCTGGAAAAAGTAGAGGAGTTAGCCAGCGGAGAGTTGAGGGGAGACGCCTCTCTCATGAAACTTGGAATCCTCAAAAACTACTATGGGGAAAAGAAAATGGAGATCCACGAAATAGAGTGTGGGGAGAGGGGTCAGATGATCCTTCATGCAGTTAAGGGAAAAAGTATCAGCAACTTTAAAGTTGAATCTCAAGAAGACAAGGCGGCATATATCATAGCAAATGATATTCGCTAAAATTTTTTAATTACAGAGGTTGTAAAACTTTATCTATAGTCATCTGGATCTGCTCCCTCTCATCTGAGTTGCTTGCAAAACAAGTTCCCCATTCTTGGTCTTTTTCCATACCAATAGAACATTCGTGCCCCAAGTTATCTGAGACTCCTAAAATCTTGGGTTGCGATGGCGGGATTACCCTCCGAGCATAAAAAAAGAAATCAAACCAAGCACGAGTAAAGTTTAAGATATTCATAACACATCATTTATTCACTTGGTTCCTAATCTTTATATTTTTAAAGTGTAGTGCCTAAAATCAGAAAAACTCACACCTTGATGTATCTCTGATGCATTCCAATCCGATTAAAAATTGCAGAGACTGGTCACATAACAGAAATGAGTTCAATCCTTCTTCATTTCTTCAATTTCCTCAACTGTCCTGTCAACTTCAGGATATTCTTATAGGAGCTTCTTTCTATCCTCTGTGTTTCTTAAGTTCTAGTTTTATCCAACAGGCCACCTATGGGTTTTTGGAGGGTTCTTAAGGTTTAGGCGACAACATGACGATTTTTTTGGGGTGAACCATTTCAATAAATTCCTGTAGCGTATTTATTGATCAAAAAATTATAGTGTTTCCTCAACTATTTTTTAGACCCCAAGATTTACGAGGTTGAATCTTTCTTCAAGTTGCTCCAATGATTATGGGGGTTATGAACGTCTCTACTGCTGCGGCCACTAACATTAGGGGTAAAACAATTTTAAGGTATTTTGTGAACGCCTGCTGTATTACTTGTTTTATAGAAATGCTTTCTTTCTTGATCGTCTTTTTGTAAAACTGTTTTCCAGCCCAGAGGCCGTAAGTGCCTGCGAAAAAGGTTCCAGTGATTTCAAAGACGAAATGAGGCAGGATTCCTACCAAAAACTGCTGATGACTCATCTCAGGTCCAACTGCATTCATCACCAACCCCGTAATTGAACCCAAGAATGCCAAAAAATGGTTTCAGGAATGTTTCAGGAATAAATATGCAATATTACGGGATTTGAAGGGGTTATTATAATCCCGGGCCGGGCGCTTAACCTCCAAATGCGTCGCAAAAAAAATATATGAAGACTATGCTCCCTTAAATATAAGGTCATTAGAATAAAATTCCATCTCCTTCAAGCAATGTTCAGCAATCTCAGTTAAAAAATGAAGAAAAAAATTTGTGGGGTATTGGCTGTATAGCTTAACTCCAGCTATTATCCATAGAAAGATATATAAAGGTCTTTTAAACAAACTATTATAAAATGCCAGAACGAGATATTCTTCTGGAAAGGCTTGAGAAAAAGCTAAGTCAAAAGGAGAAGGAAGTTGAGGAGCTGAAAAGAATGACAACTTTTAATGATAGTAAAGTTGAGGAAATCAAGAGTGAATTACTAAAAGAACTTCAAAATGAGCAGGGGAACAAAAAGATAAGGGAGCTTGAAGCCAAGATCGTTGAGCTCAACAAGACCGTATCGAGCCTCACTTCTGATGTCCTATACCTTAAAGAGGAGCTGGCGAAAGCTAAGCCCGATGAAAAACCTAATATCGAGAGACGCCAGATAAACCTTGGTGGGAGACAATCAGAAGGTAATGAAGATACCGAAAGTAAAGAAAAAGGTTCTGACGGGATCATTAGGGCTGATCCCGAGGTTGACACACCTGACTCCAAAGAAGAAAAAGACTTAGAGAAACAGAAAGAAGAACAAAAAGTGGATATTATAGTGTGCGACTAACTCGATCAACCCAACCAGACCAACCGGGCAAATGCATATTAAAAAGATATCCGTCAGAAATTTCAAGTCATTCAGTAGAAGAATCGATATTCCTTTTTATGAGGGATTTACGGTTATCAGCGGGCCCAACGGTAGCGGCAAGTCAAATATAATCGATTCCATTCTTTTTTGCCTTGGGCTCTCTCACTCCACCAAATTGAGGGCTGATAGGCTTACCGACCTCGTCTTCTCGGGGAACGGTAATGTAGATGAAGCAGAAGTGTCCATCATTTTCGATAATCAGGACGGGACCGTCACCTCGGAGCCCGAAGTCTCTATAACCCGGAAGATCAGGCTGACAGAGAAGGGCTACTACAGCTATTACTACATCAACGGTAAAAGCTCCAACCTCTCCGATATCCGCAGACTGCTTTCTCAGGCAGGAGTTTTCAGTGATTCTTACAATGTGATAATGCAGGGAGACGTCACCCGCATCACGGAGACAACACCCTTCCAGAGAAGAAAGATAATCGATGATATAGCAGGGATATCCGAATTTGAGGAGAAGAAAGAGAAAGCGATTGAAGAGCTGGAGAAAGTTAAGGAGAACATGGACAGGATCGAAACCATACTCCACGAGGTTTCAGTCAGGCTGGAACAGCTGGAAAAAGACAAGGATGAAGCGCTAAGGTACAGGTCCCTCGTGGATCAAAAGGACCAGAACAAGAGATACCTTCTTGCTCACCGTTACAAGAATCTTTTATCCAAAAAGGAGAAGTTGAAGAGCGAGATCGATAATCTGGAGAAGAAGAAGGACTCCGATTCCTCCAGAATCGTTGAGCTGGGCAACGAAATCCAGGAGCTGAGTTCTCAGGCAGAGGAGCTCTCCGCCAAAATCTCTGAAAGGGCTGACGAAAACCTTCAGAAAATCCAGAACAAGATAGTAGAAGGGAATTCAGAGATTGAAGGCATTAAGAGGTCAGAAGATTTCTACAAGAATGAGCTGTCAAAGCATAAAGATGAAAGGAATAATATTCTGCTCTCCATTTCCAAACTGAAGGAAGAGCTGGAAAACATCGATGAAGAGCTCGACCAGTTGCTCTCCCAGAAGATAAGTGTTCAGGAAGTAGTCAATGAAACAGAAGAAAAAGTGGAGTCCACCAAAGCAAAGCTTCAGGAAGTTGACGAGAAATACAAGCAGATGAGGGATGACCTCCTCTCCCTGAAAGAAGAGATGGACCAGTTAAAAGAAAAGAAATCCGGTCTGGTAAGAGAGCAGGACACCAAGCTGGAGACGATAAGAAGGATTGACATGGAGACAGAAGAGCTGGAGAAAGAGAGGCAAAAATTAGAACAAACAATCTCCGATATGGAAAAGCAAAAAGAGGGTAAAGAAAAGGAATACGAGAGCGCGGAGAAGCAGCTGGAGAAAAAGATTAAGGAAAGAAATGGTATTGATTCAGAATTATTCAGCCAAAGAAATCAGCTCTCCGAGATCGAAGAAGAGCTGAAATCCAAAGAAGTAGAGCTGGAAAAGGTTAAGGCCAAGATTTCAGCTCTAAAACCGTTTTCCAAACCTGTAGAAATGATACTGGAAGCTAAAAAGAAAAAAGCGCTTCCAGGAGTTTATGGTACCGTTTCCCAGCTGGGAGAGGTAAACGAAAAATACGTTCAGGCACTGGAGACTGCAGCCGGAAATGCTCTCCAGTTTGTAGTAGTAGAGAATGATGATGATGCCATAAGGGCAATCAATTATCTCAAGCAGATAAAAGGTGGGAGGGCGACGTTCCTCCCCTTGAATAAGATAAAAAGAGATAATAAATTACAGAAGCTCCCCAAAAAAGATGGGGTAGTGGATTATGCTATTAATCTGGTCAATTTTGAGAAAAAGTTCAAGCCGGTCTTCGACTTCGTATTCCGGGACACGCTTGTGGTGGATAACATCCAGACCGCCAAAAAGCTGATGGAAGGAAGAAGGATCGTCACCCTCGACGGAGATATAGTAGAGAAGAGCGGCTCCATGAGCGGAGGATATACAGACAAGAAGAAGGGAATGCTCTTATCCAGCGAGCTGGTAGAAAAAGAGAAGAGTATCAACGAAGAGATCACCATACTCAAGAGCAAGAAAGCAGGCATACTGGGTAATATCCGGTCGAATGAGCAGGCCAGAAAGAGCGTCCAGGAAGAAGTCGATGAGAAGGACGGAGTGGTCAACAACATAAAGAATGAGATATCCCTATTCAACTCCCGAATTGAGGATTCCTCCAACAGAATCACTGAAATCAATGGTAAATTAAAGCAGAAGACGGAGGAGAGAGACAGCAAGTACTCAGAAATATCAGAGATCGAGAACAAGGTTAAAGAGCTGGATTCTGAGATCAAAGAGAAGAACCAGAAGATCTCCAAACTGGAGAACACCCTAAAGGGAAGTGAAGTACCCCAACTATCATCCCAGCTGGAGAAGCTGAAGGACGAGCTCTCCAGAAATAAAGAGTCTTTAATTTCCATTGAGAAGAAGATTGAGAACACTGAATTCAGGAAGGAGCAGCTGGAGAAATCCAAAGAGGAGAAGGAGGCAGAGGTCGTTAGGATCGACCAGGAAATGGAAGAACTTAACTCCCAGATAGAATCCGGTAAAAAACGTGTTGAAGAGCTGAATGAAGAGATCAAGGAACTCAGAGTAGAAGAAGAGAGACTGGGTAAGGAAGTCAAGGATCTCAGAGAAGAGAGAGATAAGATTCTGGAGCAGATAAGCAAGAAGGAACAGGAAAAGCAGAACGCCAACTTCAATGTAGTGACCATCGACGAAAAGATATCGGCGAGAAAAGAGAGTCTGGCCGAAGTGGAGAAGGACATGAAGGATGTGGGAGAGATCGATGTAGATCTGGACAACATGCCTTCTTATGAGGAGCTCACTTCCCAGCTGGAGCAAATAGAACATGAGCTGGCCCAGTTTGGGGAAGTTAACCTCAAGGCCATCCAGGAATATGAAGATGTGACTAAGAGGAAAAATGAGCTAATGGAGAGGAACCAGACACTTGAGAAGGAAAGGAATGAGATCCTGGAGAGAATCGAGAAATACGAGACGATGAAAAAGGAGGCTTTCTTCAACGCTTTCAATGCAGTAAATAAGAACTTCTCAGAGATAATCAACACCCTCACAGGAGGTGAAGGAGAGCTCTACCTCGATGGGGAAGACCCATTCGAGAGTGGAATGTACATCAAAGTTAAATTCTCCAACAAGACTTACCAAAGGCTTGATTCCATGAGCGGAGGGGAAAAGAGCTTGGTGGCGCTGGCACTGATTTTCGCCATCCAGGAATACAAGCCGGTTCCCTTTTACGCTCTGGACGAGGTGGATATGTTCCTCGACGGTATCAATGTTAATAGAGTGGCCAAAATGCTTAAGGAGCGCTCCAGGAGCGCTCAATTCGTTGTGGTCTCCTTGAGAAAGCCCATGCTGGAGAAGGCCGATTCCATTATAGGAGTAACTTTAGGGAGGGATAACACATCACAAGTGACGGGTATCAAAGTGAAGGCGTAGGCCCAGAAAGCGATTTAGAAGATCCGGTAGAAGTGCTGGTGGAGCTGGCGCGCAGGGGAGATGTTGACCCCTGGAATGTTGACGTGATCGATGTGACTGACAAGTTCCTCTCCGAACTGGAGAGAGCCAAGAAGCTCGACTTACGTGTATCGGGAAGAGTCCTCCTTTTTGCTGCCATCCTGATAAGGCTGAAAGCTGATATTCTCACCAATGAAGCAGCAGGCCACGAAGAACCGGAGGAAGAAGTAGAGTTAGAGTCAGAGCCGGAACCTGAAGGGGAGATTGTACCGGATGAGATCGACTTTGACGCTTTCCAGGAACCGGAGCCGGATGAGGCAGAAGGGTTTGATAAAGAGCTGGAGAGCTTAGAGCAAGAAGTGCAAAAGGATGAGGTTCTGGATACTTTGTTGAAACCGCGAAAGAAAGCCAAAAGGTTCACCACTCTCAAAGACCTCATTCACGAACTTCAAATGGCTGAGGATGTGGAGAAGAAGCGGAAGAAGCGGAAGAGAAAGAAGAAGGAGGAAGAGCCCGTTACCAGGGAAACCCTGGCCACACCCCACGAAGAGAACCTGGAAGAGACCATAGCCAAAGTAGAGGAAGAGCTGAAGTACCTGTTCAACAGGAAGACCATGCTCTACTTTTCGGAAGTTGTCCGGGGACTGGGTACTGAAGAAAAAATCTCCTATTATCTTTCCATCCTTCACCTCGCCTACAGAAAGAAGGTGGAGGTATATCAGAAGAAGCTCTATGAGGAGGATATAGAGCTAAAACACTATAGCTGATTAATATGAACAGCAATAAGCAAATAATAGAAGCCATACTCTTCTCCGCGACCAAACCATTCTCCATTAAAAAGATAGCCAAAATGTCTGGTTTGAGCGATGAAGAAGTTAAGGATGCAACGCAGCAGTTAATCGAGGACTATAAGTCTGATGAAACCTCCATAGAGATAATCGAGTTGAAAGAAAAGTACCTCATGCGAATAAAACCTGATTACCACCCCTATGTGGAGAAATTCGTGGAGAAGGATATCGATAGAGGATCACTGAGGACTCTAGCAGTCATTGCCCTGAAGCAGCCCCTACCCCTGTCCAAGCTGTCCAAGATAAGAGGGAACAAGTGCTACGACCACGTTAAAAAACTGGAAGAATTGGGCTTCGTGAAATCCAAGAGAAGCGGGAAAACGAGGATACTGTCGACTACCAGGGAGTTCGCCCTCTACTTTGGGTTAAGTTCCAATAATCCCGAGGATATACGGGATTTCCTCAAGAAGGCTGCCAAGAGTGATTCGGAGCTAGAGAAGTACGTAGAGCTTTAAACTTTGCTTTTAATAGCTAACGAAGCGAATGACTAATCTTCACTCTCTTGTGGTCTATCACTTGACTTTTCTAACATTTTATTCAGATAGATACGAGAAATAATCCCCATGACTGCAATAACACATGCCAAGAAGAATATTGTGGTGAAGTGACAATGTATCCCTACTGCCAGCTCCATCCCATTCTGCTGAAAATTAATAACCTCTTCACCCTGCACCGGAATATTGAAGTTGAAGTTGGCAGGTAGATCGGCCATTTGATTTATCCTGTTACCCATAACTGGAAGAATAACTGCTGCAATAATGACTAAACCAATGACCATGGTGAGTATTCTATAGGTGCCAAAACGCACCAGCTTGGGACCCCACCACTTATCCACGAAAAATGATCTTAGGATTGTCAGTGCGCCTGTAATCAACACGAGCAAAGTAATACCTCTTGTAATTCCCTAAAAAAATGGAGATTCTATTTGTTCTCCTGCTACCAATATGTTAACATTGAATGGAGATATTTTCAGCAAGAGCAGCTCGCCAACTCCAAATATATACCACGCTCCTAAGAATGGGAGAGCAAGCATTAGAATTCCTGCCGCAATGCCTACAGGGTTAACTCTCATCTTTTCATCTCCATAGTTATGCCCAACAGTTCCATCTCCATCCTCGTTTCCCCCATCCTAGTACTAGTAGACTGCTGGATCGCATCGCCCTCAAGAAGTACTTTCTTTTTCTCTCCAGGAGCCAATGTTACTTCATTCTGTAATTCCAATTTAGTTGAACCATTACTATTTAGGACCTCAACGGAGAGATTCTTTACAACCAACTCTGTTTTGAAGGGGGATTGAATATACAATGTAAGAACAGACTTTCCCTCATTAGCGTCTAAATCTCCAATCTCTATGATATCCCCAGACGCCTGCGACGGCTGGAATTTCCCAGCCACATTTTGTATTTGATCTGAGTCTATGATTGCCTTCTGCCAATCAAAATCGTTTTCATAAAGTGGAAGGAAAGCAGAACCCAGAATAATTACGAGTGGGAGGAATATTAGTATTAAACTCAGCCCTTTTTCTTTCCAGCTCATCCCAGAACCTCCTTACAACAAATGAAGCATCTTCAGCTGATATATTTAGGCAAAACTATCTATAAAAAATTTTCTATTTATATTAGAATTATTTAATTAAAACTCCTGAAGGATTAGATAAGACAACCAATTCTCTGAAATGAGTAGCCGAGCTTTGCCATCAGGTAAGGTCAAGAAAAATAATAAAAGAATAATAAAAGAGTAGTTAGTCAACGTCTATGCTCCGCAGCCAGGGCATCATCTTCCGCAGTTCTCTACCTACTTCCTCTATCTGGTGGTTTCTTTCTTCTTCTTGCAGTCTCTTGAACATGGGTTTCGCTGCCTGGTTCTCCAGCACCCATTCTCTGGCGAATTCTCCTGACTGTATCTCTCTGAGGATCTCTCTCATCTCTTCTCTGGTCTCCTCGTTCACTATTCTCTTGCCCCGGGTCATTCCACCGTATTGGGCTGTATCGCTGACGGAATACCACATGGCGTATATTCCACCTTCGTATATCAGGTCCACGATGAGTTTGAGCTCGTGTAGAGCTTCGAAGTAGGCTACTTCTGGCTGGTACCCGGCATCCACCAGGGTCTCGAAGGTTGCTTTCACTATTTCTGATACACCTCCGCAGAGGTCTACTTGCTCACCGAAGAGGTCGGTCTCGGTTTCTTCCTGGAATGTGGTCTGGATGACTCCTGCTCTGGTGCATCCAATACCTCTGGCGTAAGCCAGTGCCAGGTCGAGTGCTTGGTTGGTGTAGTCCTGCTCTACTGCCACCAGACCCGGCACACCTATGTCCTGCTCATACATCTTCCTGACAATGTGGCCAGGACCCTTGGGGGCTACCATTGTCAAGTCAACATGTGGAGGGACTACTATCTGGTTGTAGTGAACATTGAAGCCGTGGGCGAACATCACCATATCTCCTTCTCTCAAGTTGCCTTCGACCTCTCTGTAGTATACTGCGGGCTGGACAGTGTCCGGGATCAGTAGCATTATGACATTGGACTCGTCAACCGCATCAGCCACTTCTTTTACTTCCAGACCGTCATCTTCAGCTTTTTTCCAGCTTTTGCTGTTTCTGTAAAGACCTACAACCGTATTTACTCCTGACTCCTTCAGGTTTAGGGCATGTGCCCTTCCCTGACTTCCATATCCTATGATTGCAACTTTCTTGTTCTCTAACAACTTTAAGTCTGCATCTTTATTATAGTAGAGTTTAGCCATAACTAACACCGATTTCCACTTCTACTCTCTTTTTAAATACGTTTCTTTTCTTTAGAGGAAAATAAATGAGATAGTATTATAACGTCCTTCAAATGAGTTCAGAGGTATCCTCCATCAAACCTACGGTCTCATAAACTTCTCAATTCTTGTTATATTGAGGTTTGCCGAATACATTATTGAAAAAAGATGGAAAATAATTTAATCTCAAACCCTCAGGAAAGGAATATGCATAAGGTTAACGTCCTGGCTGAAGCTTTACCCTACATACGAGACTTTCATGGTTCGTGCATGGTCATAAAGATGGGTGGCCATGCTATGGTGGATAAGGAGATAATGGAGTCCACCATCAAGGATATTCTTCTTCTCTATTATGTGGGGATAAAACCTGTCATCGTCCACGGTGGCGGCCCGGAAATAAGTGATAAGATGGAACAATTGGGTATTAAGCCCAAGTACGTTGATGGGCTGAGGATCACCGATAAAGAGACCATGGAGATAGTTGAAATGGTTCTGGACGGGAAGGTGAACTCTCAGATAATCTCTACTTTCATCAGGAACGGAGGAAAGGCAGTGGGGATTAGCGGTAAAGATGGTTTGCTGATCATTGCCAGGAAAAAGGAGATTAAAAAGATAGAGGATAATGAGGAAGTTGTGATCGATTTGGGGCACGTGGGAGAGACAGAATACATCAACCCCGAGATACTGGAAGTCCTGACCGAGAAGGGATTGATCCCCGTCATCTCTCCGGTTGCGGCCGACCTGGAGGGAGAGACCTACAATATTAATGCGGATGTGGTCGCCGGAAATGTTGCTGCATCATTAAAGGCCAAAAAGCTGATCATGCTGACAGATGTCCCTGGATTAATGAAAAACCCTGGTGACGAGAGTTCCGTGATAAGCCAGTTAAAAACAGAAGAGCTGGAGGAAAAACTGGCCAAAAACGATTTGAGAAGCGGAATGATACCCAAAGCGGAAGCCATAGTAGCCGCCCTTAAAGGAGGCGTAGAGAGAGCGCATATAATAGATGGCTCCAAGGAGCATTCCTTATTGCTCGAATTGCTGACCAAAGAAGGAACAGGTACAATGATAGAGAACTGAGTTTTGTATTGAATATTTAGAGAATTGAGAACTGGCAAGGGGTGAGAGGTTGAGGTTGAAATTGGGTATACAGCCGGACGTGGAGCACAGCTTGAGGGGGGCTTTTGAGTTCGCCTCTCAGAACGGTTTTTCCCACGTGGAGATCCTTATGGACCATCCATACTACTGTAGAGAGTATCTGAATTACTCTGAAGTACTTGAGTTGAAGGGCTGTTTTGATGTGGACATCCTCATTCATGCTCCTTGCTCCAGCACAAACTTCCTGTCCGTCAGCAGCGCCATGAGAAGAATGAGCTATGAAGAGCTGGAAAAGACAGTTTACTTTGCCGAAAGATGTCAGGCGGAAGTGGTGACGTTCCATCTGGGCTGGAACCCCGGTTTCATAACTGCCAGAGGATTTGTGTACAAACCAGAGTTGTTCCAGGAGCACAATAAAAAAGTGCTGGAGAACGAGATGTACCCATTTTTAAAGACCTATGGATCTCTCCTCAGCCTGGAGAACACTATCGGAATGGATGAATCCCTGGTTGAAGGAGTAAGTAATCTTATTGAGAATACTGAAGTGAACTTGACTTTTGATATTGGCCATTACAACATTAAGGAAGGTCATCAGATCTTTTTGGATAATTTTGATAGGGTGGTGAACGTCCACCTCCACGATAATGACGGTAAACTTGATACCCACTCTTCCCTCGGTGAGGGTTGTGTGGACCTAGACCTCATACCCAAATCTTACCATGGGTTTTTCACTCTTGAAGTGAGAGATGAGAAAGCAATACTGGAATCCAAAAAATATCTAAATAGCAGAGGTTTATGAAGGAGAAGGTGGTGGAAAAATAATGACTGTTACTAAGGAACTGGAATTTGAAGGGCACCTGATCGATTCCATGATATTTCCCAAGGTGCTGGATGCTATCCTGGATATGGACGGCGAATTTGATATCCAGGAGTTTACAGTTGGAAAAAAGAAGAAGGATTACAGTTACGCCCGCCTGCTGGTGTTCGGGCAGGATGACCAGCAGCTCAACAAGATAATGGGCGAGCTCCACAAATACGGGGCCAAAATTCCGGAGCCAGAAGAAGTTGATGTGGAGGAGGCTCCCGCTGATAAGGTGCTCCCCGAAGGGTTTTACGTTACTACCAACCACCCCACCCTTGTAAACTACGGTGGAGAGTGGCTTCCCGTCCAGTACATCAGCATGGACAGGACCATAGCTATAAGGAACGGGGAGGCTTTCTGTGTTTCCGTGGATGAAGTCCATAAAGGTGATCTGATCGTTCTGGGGGAGAAAGGAGTTAGGGTTTCTCCTCCGGAAAGGCCCAGGGAGTCCTCCCGATTCCAGTTCATGACAGGGAGTGTTTCCTCCGAGAGACCCACCGACGAGATGGTGGGGATAATTGCAGAAGAGATAGTATCCCTCAAAAAGCAGGGCGGTAAGATAGCTGTTGTTGCTGGTCCTGCCATAGATCACTCAGGAGCCCGGAACGCTCTGGCCGGAATGATAAGAGAAGGATATATCGATCTTGTGCTTACGGGTAATGCCCTCGCAGTTCATGATATCGAGCTCTCCATTTTCCACACTTCACTGGGAATGGATATCAAGACCGGAAGACCTGTTCCCAGAGGGAACAGACACCACATATACACGGTCAGCAAGATCATCGGTATAGGTAGTATCAAGAAGGCTATTGAAGATGGTGTCATCACTGACGGTATAATGTATGAGTGTTACCAGACGGGAACTCCCTTCATTCTCGCTGGCTCCATCAGAGACGATGGCCCGCTCCCAGAGGTCATCACCGATGTCATGGAAGCCAAGAGAGAGATGAAGAAAGCCGTAAAGGATATGGACATGGTAATAATGTGTGCCTCCATGCTGCACAGCATAGCCATTGGGAATCTATTACCCTCTACAGTGAAGACCATCTGCGTGGACATGAACCCTGCAACAGTTACAAAGCTAATGGATAGGGGCAGCGCCCAGGCAATAGGTGTAGTCTCCGATGTGGGATTATTCGTCCCCCAGCTCTACCAAAAACTAAAGGAAAAAGAATAGTATTTTAGTTAGAAGGAGAAAGAATGCCTGAAGAAGAAGAGAAGAAGCCTGAGAAGGAGAAATATAGTTACAGCAAATCAGGTGTGGATATCAGGCAGGAAGAGAAAGCCGTTGCGGCTTTAGGCAAGAAGATAAGCTACATGCGCCAGGGCTTCGGTAAAGCTATTCTCACCAAACACTACGCCAGCATACTGGACTTCGGCGATTACGGAGTGGCCATCACCACTGATGGGGGGCTCCAAGATAATGATATGCGAGGCCGTCAACAAGTTCGACACCATAGGTATTGACTGCGTGGCCATGAACGCCAACGACATAATTGCTGTTGGTGCGGAGCCGGTCGCCATGGTAGATTATATTGCAGCGGAAAGTCCGGATGAGGAGACCATGGCCGATATCGCTGCCGGACTGGAAAAGGGCTGCAAGATGGCCAATATGACCCTCGCCGGGGGGGAACCGCCTCACTACCCGACATGATCAAGGGGTATGACCTGGCAGGTACAGCTATCGGTTATGTGAAGAAGGACAGAATAATCACCGGAGAGAAGATACAGCCCGGAGACGTAATATTCGGTATTCCCGGCAACGGAGTCCATAGTAACGGGCTTACCCTTGCCAGAAGGCTGGTAGAGAGGCTTGATAAGGGGTATAGTGAGCCTTTCGGTGATCGGACTATTGGGGAAGAACTCTTAACGCCTACCAGGATATATATTGAGGTGGTGGACATGCTCAAGCAGGCAGATATACACGGCATTGTCCATGTTACGGGCGGCGGTCTGCTGAACCTGAACAGGCTTAAAAAGACTAAATATGTGGTTAACGACCCCCTCCCCCCTCAGAGGATATTTGATTACATACAGGAGCTGGGGGATGTCGATGAGGATGAAATGTACCGCACCTTCAATATGGGTATGGGCATGGCCCTGATACTTCCAGAGGACGATGCCAGGGCTCTGGAGAAGAAGTTTGAAGGTAAGATAGTCGGTCACGTCGAAAAGGGGGATGGGGTTTACCTCAAGGACTTGAAGATCGAATAGAGTAGCTAATTATGAATTATGAAATAAATCACTGTTAACCTTCAATGCTAACTTCAATAAAATATTATTTTAGGTGTTCTTCAATATTGAGGTATTCCATTTCTCTGAAATACTTCTCCAGTAAGTAATTTACCAAATCGCTAATAATTATGTTCTTCTCTTTGAGAATATCGTAGTAGATACTCTCAATCCACACGGTCTTTTTCAGCCTATTGGCTTTTCTAGTTGCAGTAAGATAAAAGGTTAAGCTAATATCTTCTGTTAATGACGATCTTTTCTCTGGTGGCTCCTAGGAATTCGAATTCATGGTATCCTCCAACCGGCAATTGACTTGATTGAGATTGAATCAAACCTATTTTTTCCAATCAGTGCAGTGGTTACTTTGGCACTAATAATATTAATAACATGATGAAGAAAAAATAAGTAATATAGTTCAGTAACTTAAATACTTACAATTTTGATATTCTTATTATTGTTAATAATTGCTCCTTAATTATAAATCCTAATATATCTATAGGAATTAATAATAGCTATAATGAATTTTGTCTCATTACGTAAAACCTAGTTTTTTGACATTTCAAGTAATCTTTCTCTTTATATGGAGGAATATAGTACTCTTTATTAGGGGAGCATAGTTACTGAATTAAATTACTGAATTGAGTTTCGTAATAAAACTTCATAAGTGTTATAAGGATTTTCAAGCAAAGTAATAATTGTCTAATACCGGGGAGGTCTCTAAACAATTATGCCTGCCACACTCTAGACCTCCCCTTCATTACTTTTCATTAAGCTATGTGTCCTCTTTGGTCTCTGTGGAAGATATTAGAAGGTGAATAAGAATTATAGGAATAGGGTGGAATTTGTTATGATCTTAAAGCTCATTAACAGCTGCTAACATTAAATTGCCGGGATCCGCCGCTTACCCACCTCTGTCACCACAAAAGTCAAGTTACCTGCATCAATGAGCACAGGGGCGACAAATCTAATCCTTCATTTTTCTCCAGCCCCAAGAACCATGTGACTCTACTTCCAGCTCCTTATCAAAAGAAAATAGTTCCATGGTCAAGTGAGTGATTTACTGAACAAATGTTTGATTGAAAGCTGACCGCATACCATTAGGGTCGATATAATCCACCAGCCTGTTTATGGATATATTTTCTACCACAGTCTCTACACTTTTTCATTTGGTATGTTCCAAGACTACCATCATCACTGGCTAAATACGTAATCAAGTTACTGCTACCACAGTATATACACTTTCTACGCCACTGAGAGTGCGCATCCAGAGACCAAGAAAGTCCCACAAACCCCTCAAAATTCTTTTAGCCTTAACCTTTAAATCCATCGAAATAAACACCTTAATCCAAATAGCTTAGCTAACTAACTCCAATCCTCTACTAACCTATTTAATGTTTATTACCAAACTCTTCACAGGTACAATCTTCTGCTGTGAAAACATCAACCAGGTCTTTACAATGGCATATTTCGTCGATGTCTTGTGGAACATCTTGTGGTATTCTGTATTCGAACTTGCTGTCATCTATCCCCGGGTTGAATTCGATGCTCTCCTAATAGACGATGGTGTCAAATTGTATCTTTAGTGGATACCAATATTCTTTGTCGATCCATAGCTTGCTGTAAGGCTCTTCACTCTGATTGACTTGACCGCTATACATGTCTATAACATAGCAGTCCCTGCCAGCGACTTCTTCTTCACCTGAGAGGTGGGGAACAGGCTCCCTAGGCGTAACCTTATTTACCCACCAGTAGAGGTCTTCCCGGGGAGCGTAAGCCCAAAGATCACCTTTTCTGGACTTATTTAACTCGTTAAACGATTCGGAGACCACCTCTAACCTACCTATCGGACCAAAAACAAAAATGGTAACACTACCATTCGATACCGTTGTGATGTCATCGTATTCCGTTCTATACTTATATGGGCCATCCTTCATCAACCAGAACTCATTTTTTTCCTCAAAACTCACTTCCTCTCTCCTAAAAACAACAGCACCCTTTATTCCACTAATTGAATCATAGCCTTCAGTAACGTTCTGCATCACATCTTCACCCGAATGGACTTCCTGCTCAGTCTGGTTGCAACCAAGAACAAGAATTGCAATTAGCAAGCAGATTGTTAGACAAATCTTTTCTCCCATATCCGACCCCGACAAATCCTGAAACGGTCAATTATATATTATTTTTCTTTTAATAAGTTTTATTGGGCACGGAAGCCCCTTCCGACAGGTAGGGGTCACTTCACTGGGTTTGAATATTAACATTGAGTGTCAACTATCTCACATTCAATAGAACAAATTCATTATGATCCGGGAACAGAAAAAAGACTAAGTCCAACAAAATTAAACAATAACCAAATAATCAAGGAAAAACAAATAGAGAAAAGAGAGGCTCTCACTGGCCTCAACGTTAATTAAAGTTAGATTTAGGACTTAGACGTACATTACGCCTTTTTCCTGGGTTTTCTCTGTTTCTTTCTTCATGACCTTGTTGACTGCGTTCATGAAGTTGTCCATTGTAACTTCGGTCCGCTCCTGTCTTATGGTGAGCATTCCTGCTTCGGTGACTATGGCCTTAATATCTGCTCCGCTGCAGGTTTCTGTTATTTCGGAGAGCTTGTTGAAGTCTACATCGTCGCCTAAGCTCATGGTTCTGGTATGTATCTTGATTATCTGTATCCTTTCTTCGTAGGTTGGTAGCTCGATCTCGATTATGCGGTCGAATCTTCCTGGTCTGAGTATCGCGGGGTCCAGAATGTCGATCCTGTTGGTGGCGCCTATGATCTTGATGTCTCCTCTGGGGTCGAAGCCGTCCATCTCTGCCAGCAACTGCATCAAGGTTCTCTGGACTTCTCTGTCGCCGCTGGTGTCGCTTCCGGTTCTTCTGGCTGCAATGGCATCCAATTCATCTATGAATATGATTGCGGGTGCTTTTTCTTTGGCGAACTCGAAAACTTCTCTGACCAGCCTTGCGCCTTCTCCGATGTATTTCTGTACGAACTCACTGCCAACAACTCGGATGAATGTGGCGTCGGTGTGGTGTGCTACGGCTTTGGCCAGCATGGTCTTACCTGTACCGGGTGGTCCATAGAGCAGTATTCCTTTGGGTGGTTCAATGCCTACCTTGTCGAACAACTCCGGTTTGAGTATGGGGAGCTCGACTGTTTCTCTGAGCTCTTCGGTTTGTCTTTCCAGTCCGCCTACATCAGTATATTTTATTTCGGGCTTTTCTTCGACTTCAAATCCATAAACAGTGGGATCTTTGGGTGAGGGTAATACGCCGACTACGGCGAGGGTTTGCTGGTTCATAGCAACCCTTGTACCAGGCTTTATTTCTTCTTTATCCAGATATTGTGAGCTGTGCACCACGAATTTGGGCCCAGTACTGCTTTTAATTATAATACGATTATCTTCAAGGATGTCTGAGACATGACCTATAAGTAAAGGTGGTGATCTCAATCTCTCAATCTCGCTTTTTAAGCGTCTAACTTCTCTTTCGTAGCGAATTCTTTCGCTTTCAGCAAATCTTTTTTCATCTTCGAGCCTTCGATAAAGCTCTTTAAGCCTGACGTATTCTTCTTCGATTTGCTTTAGCCTATCGACTAAATATTCAGACATATCTATATTTTCATTGTCTTTAGTCTCTGTATCTTCACTCACTGTAGAGCCTCCAAATTTATATATGGAAAAACCACTATAAGAACTTATTGGATAGTATTAGGTGAAATCTATGGAATGTGAGATTTGCGGAAAGGAAATAAGAGGTAAACCCATCAAAACCCTGGTAGAAGGTAGTGAAGTTAATGTGTGCTTCAATTGTAAACCTCTGGGAACTGAGAAACAAATCACCCAAGGTTCTCAGAAGGGTGCCAAAAGGGTGTTGTTAAACAGGAAAGCTCCCAAATCAAATAAATCAAGTATTGAATTTTCGGATGAACTAGTTGAAGATTATAACCAGATTATAAGAAGAGAAAGAGAGAACAGGGGATGGAGCCAGGAAAAACTTGGTAAGAAGATTCAAGAAAAAGAATCGCTTATCCGAAAGATAGAGAACAAGGAAATAAGCCCTGAACCAAATGTGGTAGAGAAACTGGAGAAGCTGTTCGACCTGAAGCTGAGGGAGAAGCCTACAGAAGTTAAAGTTGACCTCAAAAAGAGTGACATGACCCCCACCCTGGGGGACGTAGTTACTATAAAAAAGAAGAAATCAGAGTCAGAGTAACCAGATGAAAGATAAAGATGATCAAGCCGTCGATAAAGCCAAATCGCTTATACAGGAAGGCCTGAAGAAAAATCAGATCGTCCACAAAGTTAAAGGCGAGTTCCTGTCACCTGACGACATATACGAAGTTGCCAAATACAGGATTAAGGCCAAAGAAAAGTTTGGAGAGCTTGCCGACAAGCTCTATTTTGACGAGTGGGGCTTGAGGTACTCCACTCCAAAATCAATTGCCCACTACAGGGCTGAGAGACTGAAGTGTAAAACTATCGCAGATATAAGCTGTGGAGTAGGGGCACAACTGGTATTCTTCGCTGAAGTATGTGATAAGGCTTATGGGGTAGAGATCGATAAGAAGAGAGCATTATATGCCAGAATGAACGCAGAAGCCTTAGGCCTAAACAATGTAGAGGTTATAGAGGGAGACGCTTTCGATAGCGATGTGGTCAACAGGTTAAGTGATGCGGACGTCTTCTTTTCCGACCCCTCCAGACCACCTGAGGAGAAGGTAAGAAGTGTGGATAAACTGGAGCCGAACCCCCTGAAAGTGTTTGAAAAATATAAGGACATGGGAGATGTGGCTTTCGAGCTCCCCCCACAAATGCCTCCTTCAAGAGTTCCTCTGGAGGGGGAGAAGGAGTATACTTCCCTGAACTTCAAGCTGAACCGTCTGGCACTCTATACCGGTAACCTGGCAGGAAATGAGAGGTCAGCTGTATCCATACTCTCAAAAGAGAGGGTAAGCAGTGAGGATGAGGAGCATATCGTAGGAGAGAGTGGTAATATTGATTCTTTTCTTTATGAAGTGGATAACACCATTTTGAAGGCTGAATTGCTCTCCAATCTGCTGGGGAAACTTGATTTTGATGCTGGACTGATTCAGAGCAGTAGCAGAAGAACACTCTTGACCGCAGACGGAGAGAAGGATTCCGCGTTCTTGAGAAAATACGATGTCCTTGAAGTGACCGAATTCGATATCCGCACTATTAAGGATGCCTTGAAGAGGTTGGGAGCTGGTAAAGTTACTCTCCGCTTCTCTCTGGACCCTTCGGAATATTGGAGTTTTAGAAACACTCTTGAAAAGGGTTTAAAGGGTGAAGAGTGGATCTACTTATTTAAAATTGGTGACAAAGCTGTTATTACCTTAGAGAAATAATAAATGACGTATGTTATACTGGGGGAATAATCCCAGCTATATACTATCAAGTTCTGCTGAAATGGAACCCCGTTCTACAAAAGAGGAGTGGTCTAATGCCGGTTGGAGAGGTCACCCCCCGGGATTCCCTTCCAAACTATTCAGTTCGTCTGAAACTATTTGTTGTTTGATATTCCGATATTTAACTTTTATGTTTATTATCTCATTTTGTCATGGTTCAAAATTATTATGATTAGATAAAAACTAATGTGAAGGTATTAAAGATAATATAAAATTGCATAATTTTATGAATTACTAATCTGAAATTGCTTGTTTATCATAGATTTTAAGATTTGTGGTTAACGTACAGATGATGAGTATCAATAAAAAACTAGCCTTAGCACTAATCCTGTTATTTTAAGGGGTTGATAAAACCAAACCCCATACTGTTCTTCTCACCGAGTCCGCACTCCATAATGAAGTTGTAGAACGGCTTTTCATTCTTATCTATCTTTGATTTCTCTAAAAGACTCCATACATTTCCGATCACTATGAATTCTTTACCTCCCTTAAAATTCCTGATAGCAACTTCTTTCTTGAACTCCATGTTGTCAAAAAGGTCCCCCTCCAGCTGGAAATCTGATTTGAAGTATGCGTTATACTTTTTTATGGCGTTGTCCTTCAGTCGGTTGTGGAAGAAATCGAGATCCCCATCTCTCTTGAATGAGTAATATATATTCATCCTATTATCCTTGTAGATAACAATGGGGCTGCCGGAGATGAATCTATTTTTTAAGCTGACGTAGAGCTTCTTTATCTCTTCAATTTTTGCCTTGTGTGTGTTGAGCCTGAACTCGTTTTTTTCCTTCAGGCATTTGTACAATGTATTGATAAAATGTGAGTCCGGAGACGAAATAATGAGGTTTTTAATCTCATCCTCTCTAAAATCGCCGCTGGGAAAAATATCTGAAAAGCAGAAGAACTTGAAACTGGTGGTATCATGAAGATCGCCGTAACTGCTCTCCTTTAAGGCTGAGTAAATAAACCCCTGCAAAGTGTGTTTACAAACTTCGTCAAAAGAAAAACTCTCCAGGGGTTTAAATCTCAGCAAAATCCTCATGGGTTTTGGTTATGGTTACTGATTGAAAAAGTTTTGTGGTATTGTAATCAGTTTGCTGACTAATTTGTGGGTATATACCACCTGGTCCCTCTAGGCGTATCAATCAGGTTAATCCCTCTTTCTTTTAGCTCGTTCCTAATGGAATCAGCTCTGGAGAAATCCTTTTCTCTTCTTGCCGCTTCTCTTTCTTCGATTAGCTTTACAGTTTCGTCATCCAGTACCGGAACCCTATAGTAAGCTTCAAATAAACCCAATATCTGACAGATTTGTTTAAAACTTCCAAAAAAATTCTCAAGCTGTTGGATACTTCCCTTTCCCTTGTTAACGATTCCATTAAGTATATTGGATAATTCATGAATCATTGATAATGCCTTAGGTATATTGAAGTCGTCTTCCATGGCCGACTCGAATTTACTTTTAAAGCTCCTCAGGTCAATATCTACAACCTCATCATCACTTCCAAAAGTCTTCCTGGCAGCCAATTCCATATCGATAAGCTCTAAAGTGTTTTTAAGAGATATATAGGAATTTTGAGCTGTTTCCAAAGCTTTTTCGCTGTAATCGAGGGCGCTCCTGTAGTGGGAGGAGAGCAAAAAGTACCTGATCACCTCACCAGGATAGTTGTAGAGGAGGTCTCTGATCTTGATTATGTTCCCCAGGCTCTTGCTCATCTTTTCTCCCTTTACTGTTATGAAATCGTTGTGCATCCAGTATCTGACCGGTTCAGTATCTGTAAGAGCGTAGCTCTGGGTCCTCTCGTTCTCGTGGTGGGGAAATATGAGGTCCTTACCACCCCCGTGAATGTCAAACGGAACTCCCAAGTAGTTATTTGCCAGAACAGAGCATTCAATGTGCCATCCCGGTCTCCCTTTTCCCCACGGTGAATCGAAAGCTGCTTCAGCCTGGTAATCCTCATCCTTTGCTGACTTCCATAAGGCAAAATCTTTAACGTCCTTCTTTCTGGTGTCGGGTTCGATTCTGTGCTGGTTCAACTCATTTAAGCTCATTCCGGAGAGCTCACCATACCTATCGAAAGAGGGAACGTGAAAATAAACATCCCCATCTACTTGGTAGGCGTATTCCTTTTCCATTAGCTTTTTTACGGCATCCACAATGTCAGGGATATGGGTTGAAACTAATGGCTGGTGAGTTTCTCTAACGTTCAATTCCTCCATATCCTTGAGGTACTCGTCTATAAACTTCTTTGCTATTTCCTTCTGTGTTTTGGACTCTTTTACGGCTCTGTTGACAATTTTATCATCCACATCCGTAAAATTCTGGATATAGGTGACATCATGGCCTTTGTACTCCAGATACCTTCTGACTGTATCAAAGAAAACGGAGCTTCTGGCATGACCTATATGAGAGAAATCATAAGCTGTGATACCGCAAACATACATCTTTACCTTCTTATCCAACTTTAACTCATCCAAGCGCCTGGTAAAGGTGTTATAAACCCTCATGGACTGGCCATATTTAACAGAATTAAAAAACATTTCTGGAATTTTGAATCACGTTATTTTTTATTTTATATAATTGAATACTCAAGCAAATATTTTTGTATGTGAGTTATTGTTGGGTGTGAGGTGGTCTAACGTTGGAGGTCAATGATTTGAGTGAAGTTTATGGTAGGGGTGATGTTGTTCTGGATTTTTGGGCTGAGTGGTGTCAGCCCTGTAAAATGATTTCCACGGTTCTGGAGGAGTTATCTCATGGTCCGGTGATCGCTAAGGTGAATGTGGAGGAGAAACCTGATATCGCTAACAACTTTGGAGTGACGGCCTTACCTACACTAATATTTCTCAAAGATGGTCAACCAGTAGATAAGTTGACTGGAGCCCTCAGTAAGGATGAAGTCGTTCACTGGGTAGAGGAGAACATGAACAGATAGTAATGCTATTTGGCTTTCTATGAGTGAGGGTAAGTTTTGGGTTTTGGAGTCTCCAGGAGTGGGGGAAACTGTGGATTTGTGTCGGTGGGGTAGTGGCTGGAGGCTGGCACAGGTTTTTGGGGAGTGTGAGGTGTACTATGAGGGTAGAGCATCAAGCTCCCTGGGTTTGGGTGATCGGTTAATTGTGCTAAAGCCCGATGGCAGCCTGCTGGTTCATCAGGGTTGGGGTAGGGAGCCAGTTAACTGGCAGCCCCCCGGAAGCAAACACAGCTTCACCGAGAGTGAGGGGAAACTAAAGATCAGTTGCTATCGCTCTAAGCCTAAAGAGGTGCTTGAAGTCATCTTCAATGAAGTGTATCTGGTTACCTCTTTGTTATTGAAGGATGATAAGGAGTTACTGTTGAATGGCTCCGAATTGGAGTATAGTAAGTGGATTAGCGAGAACCCTGAGTTCATTGAGGAGGGTTTCCAGCCAATTAAGAAGGAGAGGGAGACTGGCTTCGGGTTCATAGACGTACTGGGAAAAGATTCGGAAGGAAGGATTGTAGTGGTAGAAGTCAAGAGAAGAAGGGTTGGGCCTGAGGCAGTCAGTCAACTCAAGAGATACGTTAATTACATCAGCCAAACCAAACACCACACAAAAAAAGATAAGGTCAGAGGGGTTCTGATAGCCCCATCCATTACCAAAAAAGCAAAACAAACACTAGAGAGCGAAGGTCTAGAATTCATTAACCTAAAATCCCAAAAAGAAACCAAGACCACCCTCAACGACTTTTAGTTTACCAGAAGTTTATTTCTGTAAAACCGGGAATGCTATAAGAAATAATCTATCTAAAACCATGTCTGAAGAGAGCAATAGAAAAAAGAGAGTATTCAGTGGATTAATTTTTGAGGCAGAAATTTTATTGATTCCGGATAACAGTTAATCTTTTAAAGCTGTGAGCTTAGCCTGAAAATCATGGGAAGAGCATGGAAGTTTGGAAGCCATATCGATACTGATGCCATAATAGGTGGCAAATATCTGGTAATCAATAACCCTTCAGAACTGGCCGAACACGTTTTCGAGAATGTGAGGCCTGAATTCGCAGAAAATGTTAATTCAGGAGATTTTGTGGTTGCTGAAGAGAACTTCGGCTGCGGCAGCAGCAGAGAGCATGCTCCCATCGCCCTCAAGGCCAGTGGGATCGAAGCGGTGATAGCCAAATCGTATGCCCGAATCTTCTTCAGGAATGCTATAAACATCGGTTTGAAGGTTGTGGAGTGTCAGGAAGCAGATAAGATCGAGGACAAAGATGAGCTGGAAATCGACTACGATAGAGGAATCCTGACAAATAAAACCAAAAATAAAGACTACGAGATCAAAAAGTTCCCCAATTTTCTGCAAAGGATAATTGAAAAGGGCGGTCTTGTAGAATACGGTAAAGAACTTTATAGAGCCTGATTACAGGTTACCATTACTCCAGATTTTTTTTATTGTAGTTATAAACTATAAATAAAAACCAAAAAAAGCTTTGGTAAGCATGATTGAGTGGTCAACAAGCAAGGACTAAAGAACCAGCCGAATTTCCCTTATCAATAGTGTATCAAAGGGGTGCCAAACGGCTACAGAAAGCTGGACCACGAACTTCAGAAAGTTCAATCACCAAACCATGGTAACTCCTTCGTCAATATCTTCTAGCTTAGACCTGGCAAACCTGCTTGCAAAAGGGTAGAGGGAAATCAACCCTATACACTAGTTGCTATGATTGCCCCTAACTTAAACCTAAGAAATCTGCTTGCAAAAGGGTAGAGGGAAATCAACCCTATACACTAGTTGCTATGATTGC